>JADGEP010000350.1 GCA_016744275.1 Candidatus Krumholzibacteriia bacterium
TCAGCGGGCCCGCGCCCAGGTCAACAATGAGCGCACCAGGCCGCAGGCGCAGGTCCAATCCGGCCAGCAGGCGCCCTTGCCGGTACAAATTCCAGGGCAGGAAATAATTCAGGTAAGCGCTCAGCAGCGGCGGCTGGTTCATGTAATCGCGCGGCAGCTGGTCGCGCTCGGCGGTGAGGTAGGATGACAAGGCCCGAATCTGCCCCGGCAAAGCCCCGCGGTGCTTGGTCTTCAACGGCATCACCCGTTGCAGTATTTCAGGCAGCTTATCCAGCCCGATCAACAGGCTGGCCACGGGTTTGGGAAACAGGCTCGACGGTTTCATGATTCCAGGTGCTTTCCACCGACCAGGTGGTTGTTCACGTAGTCGGCCACGGCCTCTTCCAACAGGGTGCAAGGCTGATCGTACCCGGCAGCCCGGATTTTCCCCATGGCCGCTTCGGTGTGGTACTGGTACTTGCCCTTGAGGTGTTCCGGCATGGGCACGTAGGCGATGTCAGGCTCCTGGCCCAGGGCCTTGAATATGGCCGTGATCAAGCGGTTCCAATCGTTGGCTTCGCCGGTGCCCACATTAAAAATGCCATTGACCTCAGGCTGACTCGCAAACCAGACCGTCATCGCCACGGCATCCTTCACGTAGACAAAATCCCGTTGCTGGCCGCCATCGGGGTAGGGCGGCAGGTCCGACGCAAAAAGCTTCACCTGACCGTGATCCCGGATCTGTTCAAAGCCTTTGCAGACCATCGAACGCATGTCGTCCTTGTGCCATTCGTTGGGCCCATAGACATTGAAATATTTCAGGCAGACGATGCGATCGAGCACCCCTTCGGCCCGCGCCCACAGATCAAAGTCCTGCTTCGAATGGGCGTACAAATTCAAGGGTTTCAATTCGTGGATCAATGCTTCATCGTCGACGTAACCCTGCTCGCCATCACCATAGGTGGCGGCGCTACTGGCGTTGATGAATCGCACGCCGTTGGCAAGGCACAATTCGCACAGATCGCGGGTGTAACCGTAGTTGTTTTCCGCGAGGTAATCGGCGTCGGTTTCGGTGGTGCTGCTGCAGGCCCCCATGTGGTAGAGGGTCTCCAGTTGTCCGGCATTCTGCGGGTCTCGCAGCCAGTCGCGGAACGCGTCTTTCGTCAGGTAGCGTTCGTAGGCCAAGGGCGCCAGGTTGGCGTTGCCCGCATCAGTCTCATGCACGTCCACCACGATTAGGTCGTGGCGACCGGCCCGGTTCAGGTGCCAGACAATGTTGCTTCCGATAAATCCGGCGGCGCCGGTGATGGCGATCATGCGCGCTTACTCCTAAAAGAACTTTTTGACCACACCCAGGGCTCCCTGTTTCCAGGGCACCCGGTGCGACACACCAGAAGCATTTTCGAATTCGTCCAGATGAGCCAGGTACCATTCGTAGTTGCGGATCAGCGCGTCCTTGTTGGAATACTCAGGCTTGTAGCCCAGCACCCGGCACGCCTTGTCGATCGATACAAAACTGTCGGTCGCCGCCGTCTCGTAAACCCATTTATACAGGGGCGAAAGGCCCAGCTTGTCCAGCAGGCGCAAAGCCCAGATGACAGGCGACGCCGGGAACCCGCGCACCTGGCCGCCATGACCCGCATAATCCAGCAGGGCCTGCCAATCCTCTTTCATGGTCGTGTAATCGCCCGCACCGATGTTGAACGTATCGTTGACGATCTCGTCTTCCATGGTGCTGCACAACCAAATGGCCTGACACAGATCGGCGATGTCCAGCAGTTGGTAGCGGTTGTTGCCGCTGCCAATCATGGGAAAACCCCGGCCGTCGCGAGCCCAATCATAGAGCAGCGCAAAGACGCCCAAACGCTCGGGCCCAATAAAACTCTTGGGCCGGATGATGGGCACGATCATGCCCTTGGCGCGGAATTCTTCGCAGACAACTTCGGCTTCGACCTTGGCCACTCCGTAAGGCCCTACGCCATCGAGCTTGTCGTCTTCCAGCAACGGATGATGATCGGGGATGCCATAGACGGCGGTCGAAGAAATGTGCACGAAGCGTTTGATGCCCGCGGCCTGGGCTTGCTCCAGAAGATTGCGAGTGCCATCGATGCCGGTGGTCATGATGTCGTCCGCCGGATACAGCGGCAACGCCATGGCCGTGTGGATCACGAGGTCGACATCCTGCATGGCCTGGGCCACCAATTCGGGATCGCGAATATCGCCCACCACTGACTCGATGCTATCGCGGCAATCGTCGTAGGTGAACTCGTCCAGGTCCAGAGAGCGGACCGCAACCCCGCGCTCCAAAAGGAAGCGGATCAAATTGATGCCGTTGAAACCCGAGCCGCCGGTGACCAACACCTTGCGCCACGGCAAATTCGCCTGAATAAACACGTTTTCTCCTGGTGTGGGGACTCCAGATGTGAAGACTCCTGAGATGAGGATCAGTGCTCTTCGAGCACGATCACCCCTTCAAAAAGCTCACCGCCGCGTTCGGCCCGAAAACTCATCTGGTCGCCCACCTGGGCGTTGTAATAGAACCGATAGATCGCATCCGACTGGTTCAGACGCAAACCTTCGATTTCCCGAATGATGTCGCCTTGCCGCAGCCCGGCTTTCCAGGCGGCCTGGTTTTCTTCGACATGATCAACATAAGCCCCGACCCGGTCGGTCAGATTGTTGTTCATCACGTCCAGCGAGGTGATCGGCCGCAGGTACAAACCAATCATCGGTTCGCGGTAATGTCCAAACTCCTGGATTTCGCGAATCACATCCATGACCCGCGACGCCGGCACTGCAAAACCGATGCCCACGCTGCCACCGTTATCCGAAAAAATGAAGGTATTGATGCCCACCACTTCACCTCGGGTATTGACCAGTGGTCCCCCACTGTTGCCCGGGTTGATGGCCGCGTCCGTCTGGATCATGCCCAGATAGACCGAGTTCTGATTTTTGCTTTTGATGTCGCGGTTGACCGCGCTGATCACGCCCACCGTGACGGTGGGTTGGGTATCGGCCAGCAGGTAACCATACGGCGACCCGATGGCGATGGCCCACTCGCCAATCTGGAGCGAATCAGAATGGGCAATGGGCGCCACGTGCAAATCCTGAGCCTGGATCTGCAGCACCGCCAGGTCATACCGCTCGATGGTATCGACCAAAACGGCCAGGAACTGGCGGCCGTCGTACAACGTCACAGTGACGCGCAAGGCCCCTTCGATCACGTGGTTGTTGGTGACCACCAGGCCATCGGCCGAAATGATCACCCCCGAGCCCATGTTCTCAACCGGGCGGTAGCGCTCTTGCCCCCGAATGCCCATGCGCTCGAGAAACTGACTCTGGGCCGAACTGTACCGCTGGGGCTGCACCACACTGATGCTCACCACCGCGGGCGCCACCTTGCGGGTCGCCAGCACGATGGCATTGGTGCGGTCGTTGTACAACTGCATCGTCAGCGCCGAACCATTGTCAACTGCTGCCCCGGAATCGGACACCGCCTGACTGCCATTGCCCGCATCAGCACCATTGCCCGAGCCGGGCAACTGCAAATCACCACCGCTGTTGCTATTGAGCAAGAAGACACCCAGAGTCACGCCCACGGCCAGACCCAAAATGCCTCCGGTCCATGCCCCCCGGTTGCCCACTATTTGCCGCCTTGCAGCTTCTGCCAGTCAGCCATGAAGCCGGCCAGGCCCTTGTCCGTCAGCGGGTGAGCCACCAGCTTCTTGATCACCGCGGGCGGAATCGTGGCGATGTCCGCTCCCAACAGGGCCGAGTCCACCACGTGCAGCGGATGCCGCACCGACGCCACGATGATCTCGGTCTCGTATTCGAAATTCTGGTAGATGTCCACGATGTCGGAAATCAACTGCATGCCGTCTTCGCTGATGTCGTCCAGGCGACCCACAAATGGCGACACGTAGGCCGCGCCGGCCTTGGCTACCAGCAGGGCTTGGCTCGCCGAAAAGACCAGGGTAGCGTTGACCCGGATGCCTTTGGCCGCCAGGGCCGCCGTGGCTTTCAGACCTTCATAGGTGGTCGGCACCTTGACCACAATGTGTTCGCTGATGGCGGCCAGGCGCAGGCCCTCTTCAATCATGCCTTCGGCATCCAGGGCCGTCACTTCGCCGCTGACAGGACCCTGCAC
>JADGEP010000351.1 GCA_016744275.1 Candidatus Krumholzibacteriia bacterium
GAGGCCGATCGCATCGAGATCCTGTCGGGTGTGGAAGAGGGACAAACCCTGGGCACACCCATCGCCGTCATGGCCCGCAACAAAGACCAACGCCCTGGTGACTACAACGACCTGGCCGACGTGCCGCGTCCATCTCACGCCGACTACACCTACCAAAAGAAATATGGGGTGCGCGCGACCAGTGGCGGGGGCCGGGCCTCGGCCCGCGAAACCCTGGCTCGGGTTGCGGCCGGTGCCATCGCCGAAAAGTTTTTGGCGGAACACAACAGCATTGAGATCGTGGCCTGGGTTTCGCAAGTCGGCTCCGAGGTCGCGGCCGATGTGGATGCCGACAGTGTGACCCGCGGTGAAGTCGACGCCCAGATGGTCCGCTGCCCGGACGGCGCCGCAGCAGAAGCAATGACCGCGGCGATCACCGCCGCGCGCGACGAAAAAGATTCGCTCGGTGGGGTCATCACTTGCGTCTGCCGCAACCTCCCGGCCGGTTGGGGCGAGCCTGTTTTCGACAAACTGGAAGCGCTGCTGGCCCACGCCATGCTCAGCTTGCCGGCATGCAAGGGCTTCGAAATTGGCTCAGGATTTGCCGGCACTCGGCTGCGGGGATCGGCCCACAACGACGCTTTTGTGGCTGGCCCCGAGGGCACCCTGGCCACGGCGACCAACCGCAGCGGCGGCGTGCAGGGCGGCATCTCCAACGGAGAGCCCGTGCTCTTTCGGGTGGCCTTCAAGCCCACCGCCACCATTGGCCAGGAGCAAATCTCCGCCGATTTCAGCGGGCAGAAACAAACCCTGGCCGCCAAGGGGCGGCATGATCCGTGTGTCTTGCCGCGGGCGGTGCCCATTGTCGAGGCGATGGCGGCCCTGGTTTTGGCCGATCTGGCTTTGCTGCAGCAGGCGCGGGGGTAGCGGGCGCAAAAAAGGGCCACCTTGCGGCGGCCCCGAATTCCCAAAGCTTTTCCGAATCATCTCAGATTGATCTACTTCGGATGCTCACCCTTGGGGTGTTCCTTTTTCGGATGCTCGCCATGTCCATGGCCACCGTGAGCCTGTTCGCCGCCCATCATCGAAGCCATTTCTTTGGTATTGCGCTTGGCAATGCCCTGCAGCTTGGCGGCAACGTCGGCATCGGTCGAGGTCATCATCGTCACGATCGCCGCGTCTCCCTCTACCCGTTCCATGTCGACCCCACTCATCATCAGCATGCCGGTTGTCTGGCAACTTTTGCACATCTTGATGCCCATGGGGTTGACTTCCCCTGACTGAATTTTCATGCCCAGTTCACTCATCTTCATTTCGGCCTTGGTCAGAGACTCGGCATAGGCCGGGTCGACGGTCATGATGTTCATCATGCCGGCCCTGATGGGGTGAGACTCCCAGGTGGCGTGGGCGAGCAATCCGGGATCCTCAATCAGGTTTTTGCAGAAGGCGCAATTTTCAAAATCGAACCAACCCGATTCTGATTTCATGGGATGTCCGGCCACGGCGACCGAGGCCAGAATCACAATGGCGCCGACGGCGACCAGAATCTTCAGGGCGATCTTTTTCATATTTGACTCCTTGCAGGGGTGGACGCCGCAGCGTTTCAAGCCCGCCGCAACCCCAACAGTATAGGTTGTACCTGGTCTTGGCCGCCACCGAATTAGACAGCTGCTTAAGCTATGGTGTCCTGGGATAGGCACTTAGGGAAACAGGGCGGCCAAAGGTGGGTCAGGTGGCTGCCGGATCGCCGGTCTTCTTGGAGCCGGTATCGTTGTCGTCGGACTTGTCGGGCTTGCGCCGGCTTTTGCCGCTTTTGCGCAGCTGGATGCGTTCCAGTTCGGTGCTCAAATCTTCCAGGGAGAGGCCGCGTTTGATGTTGCCGTCAACCACCACGCTGATAGCGCGGGTTTCTTCGGAGACCACGATCACGATGGCGTCGCTCTGCTCACTCATGCCGATGGCGGCGCGGTGGCGAGTGCCCAGCACATAGCCCAACTCTTCGCGTTCGGTGATGGGCAGGATGACGGCCGCGGCGGCGATTTTGCCCTGGCTGATGATCACAGCGCCGTCATGCAGGGGACCAGGCACCGTAAAAATCGCTTCGAGAGTGGCGGCAGTGATTTCCCCGTCCAGGGGCACGCCTTTCTTGATCCAGTTGTTCAGCCGCACTTCACGCTCGATGACGATCAAGGCGCCAAGGCCACGTTTGGCCATCTTGCGCACCGCTTCGAGCAGTTCTTCTTCCTGGGGGATTTCGGCGACGGTGCCGAACAAACCTAGGCCCCGGCGCAGGCCAAGATTGGTCAGGGCCGAGCGCAGTTCCGGCTGAAAAATGATGATGAAGGCGACAACCCAGACGGTTTGCAGGGTGCCGATGATGCGTCCCACGACAATCATGCCCAGGTTACTGGCCACAAACGAAAGCAGAAGCAGCAGGCCCAGACCGACAAACATCTGAATGACCCGGGTGTCTTTGATGAAGACGATCAGGCGATACAACAAATAGGCCACGATAAGAATATCGAGGACGTCAATGATCGGGCTGTTGCTGAGGCTTTCCCACATGATGGAGACAACCTAGCACCGGCAGCGGAGTTGCTCAACCTGAACTTCAGTCTCGAGGCGCAAAAAACGCCCGTGCAACCATCTTCAGGCCTGATGCGTCCCTATGCGGGACGCCACTTCCCACAAATTCCAACGAATTGAGACGCCCATGATGCCACTGCCTGTCCGGCCCCTGCTGGGTCTGTTGCTGGCCATCGCCATCACCACCACCATGGATGCGACCGGCCTGGGCATGTTCAGCGCTTTGCCATTGTGGCCCCTGGCCGGGCTGTTCTGGTTCCTGCAACGATTTGGCCGTCGGGAAGTGGGGCTCACCCTGGGCGGCCTGAGGGATCACGGTTGGGCGGTGCTTTATCCGCTGGTTGTCGTCGGTGGTCTGGCCCTTGTCGCCATTGCCACCGGCCGGGCAGACCTCGGCGAGATGGATTGGGTGGCGACAACGCGGAAAATGCTGCTCATCGGCGGGACGACGGTGATCATGACCGTTCTCACCGAAGAAGGCTTTTTCCGGGGGTGGTTGTGGGCGTCGCTGTCCCGGGCAGCCGTATCACCACGAGTTGTCCTGATGATCACCACCCTGGGCTTCACCCTCTGGCACGTCTCGGCCATCACGTTGATGCCAGAATTCTCGATTCCTGCAAAACAGGTTCCCATCTACCTCGCGAACGCAACCATGCTGGGCTTGGTCTGGGGCATGCTGCGCCAGGAGTCTGGCTCGTTGGTGGTCGCGGCCGTCAGTCACGGAGTCTGGAATGGCATGGCCTATACGTTGTTCGGTTTTGGAACCAAGGCTGGGGCCCTGGGCGTGGGGCATCAGGGAGTCTGGGGACCGGAAACCGGCTACTGGGGCCTGTTGGCCAATGGCCTGTTTGTTTTGTTGATCAGCCGGCTTTACGGGGCGTCCCGGCGGCAATGGCGCGCATGATCTCCAGGAACTGAATGGATTCGCCAACATCGTGCACGCGCACGACCGAAGCTCCGCTGTTCCAGGCGGCGGTCAACGCAGCCAGGCTGCCGGGCAAGCGGTCATCAACCCCGGCGCCCGTCACGCCGGCTATGAACCGTTTACGGCTTGCGCCCAGCAAGTGGGGACGGCCACCGGCAACTTGACGCAGTTTTTTGAGCAGGGCGAGGTTGTGCATCAGCGCCTTGCCAAAACCAATGCCCGGATCCACCAGAATACGCGCTGCCTCGACGCCGGCCTCTTCGGCCAGGGCAGCTCGCGCCGCCAGCCAACCGGTGATCTCGGCCACGGCATCGCGATAGCTCGGATCGCGTTGCATGGTGCCGGGCGATCCTTGCATGTGCATCAGTATCAGCCCGCAATCCCGCGCTGCCGCCAAGGCGAACATCTGCGGATCCGCCCCCGCTGAAATATCATTGACGGCACAGGGAGTGAGGTCCAAAACCTGACGAGCCGTGGATGCCCGGACCGTGTCGATGCTCAATGGGATGTCTGTCTCTTTGATCAACGCGGTGACCACCGGCAGCAGGCGATCCGCTTCTTCGGTGGGGCTGATAGCCTCGGCCCCGGGCCGGGATGATTCGGCACCCAAGTCCAATATGTC
>JADGEP010000352.1 GCA_016744275.1 Candidatus Krumholzibacteriia bacterium
TGGCCAGCCGGCCGGGCGCGGATTTGTGGAAATGACGGGATACGGCGAAGGCAGTCGTCCCCCGGTTTGATCGGCAACTTGTGCCGAATTCCGCGTTTCGGGTCCTGTGCTTTGCCGCGGCCGTGTGCTATCTTTGCCGCAACTTTTGGCTGTTGTAAGGAGGTGCGCATTGAGCGCAGATGAGTTCAAAATGGATGTGGCGGAATTCCAGCGCCAGATCCGCCAGGGCATCCCTGCAGAGATCCCCACCGCGCCGCAGGACGACCCGCAGATCAGCCGAGCGCCCGAGCGCCCGATGCTGCTCAGCCACGATGAGAAGCAGTTGGCCCTGCGCAACGCGCTGCGCTACTTCCCAGCCGAACATCACGCCCAACTAGCTCCGGAATTTGCCGCCGAGCTGGCCCAATACGGCCGCATCTATATGCTTCGCTACCGGCCGCACTACGCCATGAAGGCCCGCGCCCACGCTGACTATCCCGCCCGTTGTGCGCAGGCAGCTGCCATCATGCTGATGATCCAAAACAATCTGGATCCGGCTGTGGCCCAACACCCCTACGAATTGATCACCTATGGTGGCAACGGCACGGTTTTTCAAAACTGGGCCCAGTACCTGCTCACCATGAAGTACCTGTCCGAGATGACCGACGAACAAACTCTCGCCCTGTATTCGGGCCACCCTCATGGCCTCTTTCCCAGCCATGCCGACGCACCTCGGGTCGTGGTCACCAACGGGATGGTTATCCCCAACTACAGCAGCGGAGATGACTACACCCGCATGGCGGCCCTCGGCGTCACCAGTTATGGCCAGATGACGGCTGGCAGTTTCATGTATATCGGGCCCCAGGGAATCGTCCACGGCACGACGATCACGATCCTGGGCGCCGGGCGCTTGTACCTCTCAGAAGGTATGGACGCGGATGAGAATCCGTTGGCCGGCAAACTTTATCTATCCAGTGGCCTGGGCGGCATGAGCGGTGCCCAGGGTAAAGCGGCGGTCATCGCCGGTTGTGTCGGCGTCTTGGCCGAGATCAATCCCGATGCGGTCAAGAAGCGCCACGAGCAGGGCTGGGTCGATGAAGTCTTCACCGACCTTGAGGCCATTTGCACGCGTATCCGGCAGGCAAAGGCGAATAAGGAAGCGGTGGCGCTGGCCTACCAGGGCAACATCGTCGACTTGTGGGAAACCCTCGCCGGCAGTGACATCACCGTTGAATTGGGCAGCGACCAGACCAGCCTGCACATCCCCTACACCGGCGGCTATTACCCGGTGGGCATGAGCTACGAAGAAAGCAATGAGATGCAGGCCCGCGACCCCGAGGCCTTCAAGGTGCAGGTGCAGGCGACTTTGCTGCGGCATTTGGCGGCCGTCGAACGCTGCGTGGCCAAGGGCACCCGTTTCTGGGACTACGGCAACGCTTTCCTGCTGGAATGCAGCCGCGCCGGCGCCGACATCGCCAAGCCGGATGGGCGCTTCAAATACCCCAGTTATGTTGAGAACATCATGGGGCCGCTCTGTTTCGACTACGGATTTGGGCCATTCCGTTGGGTTTGCACCAGCGGTGACCCTGCCGATCTGGCCATCACCGATCGCATCGCTGGCGATGTGATCGAAGCGATGGCCACCGAGGCCCCGGATGAAATCCGGCAGCAATTTCTGGACAACCTGCGCTGGATCAGGCAGGCCGGAGCCAACCAGATGGTTGTCGGCAGCCAGGCCCGTATCCTTTACAGCGATGCCGAAGGGCGACGAGCCATCGCCGCGGCCTTTAATCAAGCCGTCGCTACCGGCGAAATCAGCGCGCCCGTTGTTCTGGGACGCGATCACCACGATGTGTCCGGCACCGACAGTCCCTTCCGCGAAACCAGCAATATCACCGATGGCTCCATGTTCTGCGCGGACATGGCAGTGCAGAACATGGTGGGCGACGGCTTCCGTGGCGCCACCTGGATCAGCCTGCACAATGGCGGCGGCGTGGGCTGGGGTGAGGTCATCAACGGCGGCTTTGGCATGTTGCTCGATGGCAGCGATGACTGCGACCGGCGCCTGACCTCGATGTTGCACTGGGATGTGAACAACGGCATCGCCCGCCGCGCCTGGGCCCGCAATCCCGGCGCCGAGTTTGCCATCCGGCAGGCCATGCAGCGCGAACCACTATTGACCGTGACGATGCCCGAACACGCGGACGACGCGCTGATCGGCGACGCGATCGACGAACACTTCAATGGATGATTCCGGAGGACCCATGAGCGAGCAGAATCCCCAACGACCTGAGAAACTGCCCCGCCCTGGCGTGGCTGCACTTGATGATATCCTGGGCGTGCCCTTCAAGGTTTTGGACGACGGCCTGGTGCGAGTCGTGGACTATATGGGTGATGACGCCGCGATCGTGCAAGCGGCGCGGGTGTCCTATGGCGCCGGCACTAAAGCCACCAGTGATGATCGGGGACTCATCCGGTACCTGCTGCGGCACCGGCACACGACGCCCTTTGAGATGTGTTCGTTGAAGCTGCACATCCGGGTACCGATGGACGCCTGGCGACAGTGGATCCGGCACCGGACGGCTTGCCTCGCCGAAGGCACCGAACTGTATTTTGACCTACCGGGCGGAATCCAAAGACGCGGTAATCAACTTTACAAATTGAAGATTGAAGATCTCTGGCACAGATTCCAGCCAAACAGCAAAGCCACCCGGCCGGACAAACAGCAAGACGCTTTTTTTAAAAAGGGGCGAATTCAGGACATGCGCCTCAGGCACATGAACGAAGCGACCGGCACGATCACCCACACGAAAATTGTGGACGTTTTCAAGAACGGGAAAAAGCCGGTTTTTCGAATTCGACTGGCCGATGGCAAGACCATTGAAGCGACCTCAGACCACAAATTTTTGTTTCATGATGGCTGGAGCAATTTCAGGCAGCGGGCCCAGTTGGTTGAAAAAAATGGCAAAGCGATCTGGAGTCCGGAGCCTTTGTTTCTCCATGTGAACGGCCTCGTCTGCGATATTCCCCCCAAATATCTGGACAGGACCTGGCTGAATATTCAGTACAACATGGAGCAACACAAGATCCAGGACATTGCTGATGCCTGCGGCGTGAGTTACCACACGATCCGCAAGTGGATTCGCCATCATGGACTGCATCATGAGAAAGGTGGCCGATCCAAGGAGCCCTGGAATAAGGGCAAGACCTATCGCAATGGCCCGATCGAGCATTCGCCTGAAGGTTTGGCCAACATTCGCAAGGCCCGAAGTGGCCCCGCTTCCAACTTCTGGAAAGGCGGAACCTCCACCGAACGCGAGGCCATTGGTCGTTGGACAACTCAGATCGCCACCAAAATTCATGAAGCCAATGGCTGGACTTGCCAATTGTGCCAGCAGCGTTCTTCTGTTTTGCACTGTCACCACGTGGTGCCGGTCTGGGCGGATCTCTCTTTGGCACGGAGCGCGGAAAACCTGACCACGTTGTGCGCCTCGTGCCATACTCAAATGCACGGTCGTGAACTGGAATATGTGGAACAGCTGGGCGGACCTCCCGTAAAAATCGAATGGCAAAAACAGCCGCGTGTCGCCTGGAACAAGTTGACCAAGCCGAGACTGGTCGAGGTCGTCGAGATTGAATATGTCGGGTTCCGGGAAACCTATGAGGTTGATGTCGCCGGGCGCCACGACAATTTCATCGCCAATGGCATTGTTACTCACAATTCGGTGAACGAAGTCTCCACTCGCTATTCGGTGGCCACCGAGGGCACCTTAAAAACCGGCCCCGACCAATGGCGCCTGCAATCGACCGACAACAAACAGGGCAGCCTCGGTTGGCTCGAGCCTAATGCCGGCGCCGAGATGACGCGCAAGGAATCGGAATTCCACGCCGCCTCACGTGAGCTCTACAACGATCGCCTGGAGGCCGGCATCGCCCGCGAACAGGCCCGCAAGGGCCTGCCGCTGGGCACCTACACCGAGGCCTATTGGAAAATGGATCTGCACAACCTGCTGCACTTCCTGGCCCTGCGCATGGACAGCCATGCCCAGAAGGAGATCCGCGACTACGCCACTATTATTGGCGAACAGATCGTCAAGCGTTGGGTGCCCCTGACCTGG
>JADGEP010000353.1 GCA_016744275.1 Candidatus Krumholzibacteriia bacterium
GTGTACAACTACAACGACATGGGCACCGATACGGGGCTGGTCAGTTGTGCGGGTTCCTGTTCGCCAGAGAAGTTGGAACGTCTCGAAGATGTGATCCGGATGGAGTACCAGTCGGTCATCATCGACGGCGTCAAGCAGGACGAACTGGACAACAACAAGGCCCAGATCAAGAGCCAGCTGATCTTCTCTCTCGAGGGCACCATCAACCAGATGTTCCGCTCGGCCCGCAATGAAATCTACTATGGCGAATTCAAGCCCGTGGCCGGCCTGGTTGACCACATCGACAACGTCACCGTCGATGATATCGTGCGCTGCGCCGCCAGCTACTACGACCCCGAATCGCTGCTGTTTGCGATCCACGGTCCTGAGCTATAAGCGGCTCTTCAGCCCCATTTGATCTCCGCCTTCTGCATCAATTCCAATACCCGCGCGATGCCCGCGTCATCGGTCACCAATGAAGTGCGGCAATACCCGCGGCCGTAGGCGCCAAAGCCGCTGCCCGGCGAAAGCAACACACCCGTCTGTTCGAATAGTTCGCTGATGAAGCGGAAGTCGTCGTCCCCGTAACTGGCCGGGATGCGCGCCCAGATATACATCGTGGCCGGAGGCATAGGCACATTCCAGCCCAGGGCGCGGTAGCCCGCCACCAACTTGCGCGCCCGGCCTTCGTAGACTTTGCGATTGTCGGCGCAGACTTGCTGACTGCCGGTCAGGGCTTCGGCGGCGGCCATCTGGATGCCGCCAAACAGGGAAAAATCGACATTGCTTTTGACCCGGCCCAAGGCGGTGATGGCCTCGGCATTGCCCACGGCCATACCGACTCGCCATCCGGCCATACTGTGGCTCTTGCTGAGGCTCTGGAACTCGACCGCCACCTCCATGGCGCCCGGCGCCTGCAAGACACTGACGGGCATGTTGTCGTCGTCAAAGCCCAATTCGCTGTAGGCAATGTCGCTGACGAGGATCACCTTGTTTTCGCGGCACCAACGGACGGCCTCCTCGTAGAAGGCCAAATCACAAACCCCACCCGTGGGGTTGTTGGGGTAGTTCAGCAATAGCATGCGCGCCTTGGCGGCCAAGTCTGCCGGAACGTCTGACAGCACCGGGCGGAATCCATTTTCTTCGCGCAAAGGAATTTCGGCAATCTCGGCTTCGCACAAAGCGGCCGCCCCAAAATAGGCCGGATAACAAGGCGTCGGAATCAGAATTGTGTCGCCGGCATTCAAGTAGGCCCGCATCAGGTTGGCGATGCCTTCCTTGGAGCCGATCAAGGGCAGGGTCTCGGTTTCGGGGTCCAAGGTGACGGCAAAACGATTGCCATACCACTGGCTGATGGCCCGACGCAACTGGGGCAGGCCGCGAAAAGTGGAATAGCCATGGCAGTTCCAACTGTGGTCATCGATGGCATTGTTCAACGCCGCAACCACATTGCGAGGCGCCCGGCTGTCCGGATTGCCCACGCCCAGATCAACGACTTCACGCCCGGCGGCCAGGGCTTTTTCCTTCATTTGAAAAACGGTGGCGAAAATATAGGGGGGCAGATTCGCCACCCGGTCGGCAACCGGAACAATGAATTTTGAGGGGCACATGGTCGGACTCGCTTCGCGGGCAAAAAGATGGGTTGGGCTGACTCCACAGAAGCCAACAGATGGATAAAGTCTAAGCCCCCGCCGCGTGATCGGAAACCAAAAAACGCCGCCTGGAATTCAGGCGGCGTTTTTGATTCAAATGGGTGGTCGCTATCCGGTCAGGACCCAAAGGTGAAGCTGTCTCTCTTTTCGGCCTTCACGTACTGCCAGCCCAGGCTTTCGGTGGTCGTTTTGACCGACGGCGCCAGCTGTCCAGTGCGCACCATATCGTTCAGATTTTCAGGCCATTCGCCCTTCTGATAGCGGAACAGGCGCGCTGCGGTGATGACTTCGGCCCGTAGCTGGGCTTCCCGCAATGATTGGCCGGGATGAGGCCCTGCATCCGGGGTTGCGTTCCACCGCAGCGAGCCCAGAGCGCCGATCATCAATACCGCCACGAGCGTCAGGGGCAGCGAACGCAGTCCCGAGCTGAGGCTCAATTTGAGGCCGCCCCCTTCGGACTCCGACTCGTGGTCGTCGCCACCGGGATTGTGCTTGGCCAGGATGCCTTCTTCGACCCAGTTTTTCAAAAGGTCGCGCGCCAGGAAGCTTTCGGTGCGGCCCTGGCGAATGATCCGGCCCAGAGGCAGTCCGGCCAACGCCAATTCCATGATGCGCTTGCCGGTGTCGCTCAACTGGTCGGCCGGCAGGATCTTCTTGCCCTGGCTGAAAGTGATGGCCTGGGAGGGCAGGAATTCCTTCAGCATGCCTTCTTCGTCCAGGCGTCGGGCCGATTCCATCAGGAGGCCCTGCACGTCCAGGGAGTAGCGCCATTTGACACCCGGTGGGGTATCTTTGGTGGGGCTGAAGTGGTACCGACCGCGGGCCATTTTCATGCCCGCGTAGGTCATCTCCTGGGCCAGGCTCTTGAGGGCCCGGTCCAGCTCCGCTTCGTTCAGCAGAGATTCGGAGACAAGGATTTCCGTGAGATCCAGCGAGCTGTTCTTGGCCACATATTCAATGTGTTTCCACTGTTTCTCGGAAAAGAAACCGTAGGCCCGCAGGTAGCTCTCCAAAGGGTCGCGCGAACGACTGCGTCGGTCACGGGTGCTGATCAGCACGCCTTTGTCGAAGATGAAGACCATGTTGCGTTTGGTCTCGAGGTTGAGGAACCCCGACTTCTGCTGGCTGGACAACAGCTGCAGAATCTCCGCCAAATTAAAATCACTCAGTTGGCCTTCCAGAGCCATAGCGAATCTCCCTTATCTCGCACCAGCACCGACGGGATCCGCATCCCGGGTACTGGTTGTTGGGGCCAAAGAGTAACGATCGGTGATGCCGCGCCGCAATCCGGGGCCGTCCAGGAACGCGACGACCCAGGCCGCGATCAGCAGGGCTGCACCGCCCAGGACAGTCAGTCCGCTCCAGCCGGGCCACAGGTTGGCCGGCATGGGGAACCAGAGGGCGTGGATGCTTTCCTGGGCCAATTGCAGACCCGGTGTGGCCATTTCACTGCCGGGGTCAAAAGCCCAGGCGCCAAAGACCAAAAACAAGCCCGCTGCGACCATCGACAGGCGCAGCCATCCGGCCCAGAAATGGCCGGTGGCCAAATGCCCGGCTCCGGGAATAAACCGGCCCAGGCGGATGATCCGCACGCCGTGTTTCATGCCTTCGGCGCGGCTCTTGTTTTTCAACAGAGTGGCCAGGACCATTTCGCTTTTGCTGCGTTCGGCGGTTTCGCCGCATCCGGCGCACAGCCAGGCACCATCGGTCACGGTGCAGCAGCTGCCGCAGAGGGGCGTGCCGCAATTTTCACATTCGCGGGGATCGTTTTGGCGGCTCCACCACATGACCAGCAACAGAGCCATCATGAACGGTGCGCCCACCAGGATGTACAACGGCAGCGGAGGCGTGCCCAGCAGCCAGCGCCACGAACTGATGGTCACCAAGGCCGGATAGGCGTCGGCTTCGTAGCGGCAGGCCTCGGCCATCTCCACAGCCGTCAGCGTGGGGTAGACGACTGCCGAGTAGCCGCCGCGCTGAGTGGGTTTGGCGTTTACGGCGATGGGACTGAAGCCCAGGGCCCGTGCTTTTTCCAGAGCCTCGCCGGCTTCCGGAACGAACAGTTTTTTGAAGTAAACCTGAGCCTCGTTGTAGGGAATCTCACCGCGATGCGGATGCAGCTCGGCGGCCCGTTGGTATCCGTCGGCGCGCCGAAAGTGATCGCCCTTTGGTTCGGCGGTCGGGATCGAGCATTCGCCATGGGCGTTTACATCACCGGTCCCTCATTGGGCGCCATAACCGCGCTGGCGGTGACAAACCCAGTCCTGATGCCCTTGTTCGACCAGGATTGGCGATCAGTACTAGCGGTTTATGCGGCCGTCGCCGCTATCGCTTCGTTCATTTGGTTGGCGATTTCCGCCCACCCGGAAGCGCGGCGAATTGAACGGAAATTGGCCGCAGAGCCTCGGGAGCCACTGCTCCGCGTCTACAGCGATCTTCTACGGCTCCCGAC
>JADGEP010000354.1 GCA_016744275.1 Candidatus Krumholzibacteriia bacterium
CGCGCACCTGCGTTTCCTGGCCCGGGACCTGCCCGCCGTCGGGCATGCCAACTTCCACTTGAGTGACGATACAGCCCCCGCCGCCCAGATACCGCCGCCAGTGACCGTCACTCGCGGCGATGGCCAAGCCACCCTCGTCAATGAACACCTGCAGGCCATCCTGCATGGCGACGGCACCATCGATTTGAAGGATCGCACCACGGGCCACACTTATCTGGGCCTGAACCTGCTGGAAGACACCGAAGACATCGGGGATGAATACGACTACTGCCCCTGCGACCCCAACCAGTCGGTTTTCTCCGGCGGCAACGAGGGCAAAATCAGGCTCGCGGATTCATCGGCCCTGCGCGCCCTGGCCGCGACCACCTTCCGCTTCGATCTGCCGCGCTCTTTGGACGAGGGTCGGCGCAAACGGCATCCGCGCACCACCCCCTGCGACGTCACGGTTGAAGTTGTATTGAATGCCGGCGCCCGCCGCCTGGAGATCAGCACCACTTTCAACAACCGCGCTTTTGATCACCGCCTGCGCACCTGGTTTCCCTCTGGCCTGGTCACAAATGAAGTGGTTTCCGACGGCCACTTCATGCTCAACCGGCGCCCCATCAGCAGGCCAACTGACGAGGCCTGGCCCCAACCATCCCCGCCCACCTGGCCCCAGCAGGATTTCAGCTATCTCAGCGACGGCACCCACGGCCTGGCGGTATTCAACCGCGGCCTGCCCGAATTTGAGACCTTCACCAGTGGCGACGACACCGTGATCTACGCCATGACCCTGTTGCGGAGTGTGGACTGGCTTTCGCGCGACGATTTCCCCTCGCGCAAGAATACCAATGCCGGCCCCACCCTCTTCACGCCGGGCGCTCAGGGCATCGGCCGCCAAACGTTCCACTACGCGGTCATGCCCTGCGGGCCGGATGTCTTTACCGCCGATGTCAAAGCCGAAAGCGAAGCCTACCGCGTGGTGCCACCGGTCATCCAGGGCGTGACCGACGGTCTGGTTCCGGGCGGCCATTCACTGGTGCACGGCAGCGATTCGCGGGTCGCCATCACGGCCATCAAAAAAGCCGTCCGGGGCGAAGTCCTGATCATCCGGTTGTACAACCAGGCCGAGACTGAGGTCACCGAGACCCTGCATTTTGGCACTCCGGTATTGGACGCCGACAAGGTCAGTCTCGTAGAGTCCGAGCTGCACATTTTCCGCGACGACCCCGTGATCACCCATGGCGGCCGCCAGGTGCGGGTGCCGCTGGCGCCGTGTGAAATCGCCACCCTCGCCCTTTCTCTGGAACAGGAGACTACATGACGACTCGGCGCAAATTCCTGATCGGCGCGGGCGCCGGCATCGCCGCCCTCGGCAGCAGTCGGTTTGGCAACGCCCAGGACCGAGTTCGCTCCACAACTGCCATCGCCGGGTTGCAATTGATTGATGAAATCGTGCCACCCGGAGCCCAGCCTGCGGGCGCACCCATCGTGGTGTCGACCTGGAACCACGGGCAGGCGGCCAACGAGGCCGCGTGGTCGATTCTAGCCCAGGGCGGCCGCGCCCTGGACGCCGTTGAAACCGGAGTGCGCGTGACCGAAGGCGACCCCAAAATCACCTCGGTGGGCTACGGCGGTTGGCCCGATCGCGACGGTCACGTGACTCTGGATTCGTGCCTCATGGATGAACACGGCAACGCCGGCGCGGTGGCTTTTCTGCAGGACATCAAACATCCGGTCAGTGTGGCGCGGGCCGTGATGGAAAAGACGCCCCACGTGATGCTCGCCGGCGCCGGAGCCAAGCAATTTGCCATAGAGCAGGGCTTTCCCGCCGAAGATCTGCTCACCGACGGCGCCCGGCGCGAGTGGGAAAAATGGCGCAAAGAAAAGAAGTACATCCCGTGGTCTGAACAATCCAATCCGGCCAATCACGATACGATCAGCCAGTTGGCCCTCGACCGGCACGGCAACTTGTCAGGTGCCTGCACCACCAGCGGGTTGGCCTTCAAGATGCACGGTCGGGTGGGAGATTCGCCCATCATTGGAGCGGCCTTGTTCGTCGACAATGACATTGGCGCAGCGTGCGCCACGGGAGTCGGCGAAGAGGTCATGAAGACCGTGGGCAGCTTCCTCATTGTCGAATTGATGAGGCAGGGATTGTCTCCCAACGACGCGTGTCGTGAAGGTGTCGAACGCATCGTGAGCAAGAACCCTCAATGGCGCAAAATGCAGGTGGGCTACTTGGCTTTGGACCGTGCCGGCAATGTGGGCTCTTATGCGCTGCAGCCGCATTTTCAGGTTGCCGTCCGCGACAAGAAGACCAATGAATTGAGGGATGTGGCGGACCGCGTGGCGGAGAAGCGCTAGCCCGGGCACACCCAGCTGATCAACTGCGGTCGCGCCACAATTGCGCCTCAGCCGCGTCCCCACTTTTCTCGTAAATCTCCACCAGTTGCGCCGCCGCGTCCTGGACACGCGCGTCGTCTGGGCCGAAGATCAGAGAGAAAACGCGGTAGCACTCCTTGAAGTCTGCCGCCGCTGCTTCGCTTCGACCCAACGCCTGATAACAGGCGCCCCGGGTGCGGCGGGCATAGCCACAGCCAATGAAATCATCGCCCGTGCCCTCGTGAAAGCCGTCGATCGCCTGGGTGGACACCGCAATCGATTCGGCGTGCCGATCATTCTGCAGCAAGAATGAGCCGAAGTTGACCACGCCAGCCAACTGCTCCGGATGCAGGGCCCCCATGGTCCGTTCGCCGATCTCCAACATCTCGCGGTACAGGGGTTCGGCCAGATCGGACTTGCCCATGCGGGAATAGGCGATAGCCAGATTATTCATCGCCGTCTGAGTCTGCTGGTGTTCGTCACCTAGAATGCGTCGGGAGTCGGCCAAGGCGGCCAAAGTGATCTTCTCGGCCTCTTCATATCGTTCGGCGTAAGTCAGAGTCATGCCCCGGGACACCCGCGCCGCCAGGGTATTGGGATGATCAGCGCCCCACTTTTCATCAAGCAGGGGAATCACCACCTGGTGCAGGCTGTCCGCCTCGTCATAGTGCTGTTGCTCAGCCCGGATCTGGGCCAGGTTGTACAGCGTCAGCAAAGTCGTATCGTCTCCCCACGCTTCGGTGCCCGCCTTACGGGCCAGGATGTCTTCGGCCAACTCGACCGACAGGTCCAACTGGCCCCCATAGGACAGGTTTTCGATGCGCGCCGCGCGGATCTCAAGTGCCTCGATGGAACTCGCCCCCAACTGCACGCTGACAATGCTGTCGCTCCAGCTCATCAAGGAATCGGCCGTCGTAAAGTCTCCGAGGAACATCTTGATCCGGCCGACCATGGCCACAGACTTGGCCGTCCGGTGGTCAGCAGGGCCAAAAATCTCTGAGTTCAGCACGACGCTACGCCGGGCCTGGGTCATGGCGACCTCGTGGTCACCCATGTCCACCGAGGTGGAGGCCAACACCTCGCGCAAGGTCGCTTCGACCTCAGGCTGGTCGCCGAGGTCCTCGCCCAAACGTGTATCGGTTTCGGCCAGAATTTCCTGAAGCAACGCCGTGTCTCGTCCGCGGGCGACTCCAGGTCCAACCCCGGCGAGCATCCCGGTCAGAAGCTCAGAAACCTGGGTGGCCTTGGCGGTTTCGGTCAGGGCACGGGCAGACTCACGCTCGGCTCGCAAATACATGGCCGTACTGATTCCCGTGGCCACCACCAGCGTGGCCACCACCGCGGCCAGCGCCCCGACCGCAGCTCGGTTGCGGCGCACCAATTTTCGCAAACGATAGGCCGGACTGGGCGGTGAGGCCGCAACCGGTTCATGGGTCAGGAAACGGCTCAGGTCCATGGCCAGTCCGTTGGCCGTGTCGTAGCGGCGGTCGCGCTCTTTGGCCAGGGCCTTCATGGTGATCCAATCCAGATCCCCGCGCAGATCGTCACTGAGTTGCTTTGGTGCGGTGTGGCGGCGCTCGGAAACCGTGGCCACGTGATCGCCCAGAGATGAAACCCGGGTGCTTGGCCGCGGTGGATCCACCTCGCGAATGATGCGTTGGATCTCTTCCACGCCGGCCTTGCGCAACTCGGCACTGGAGAAGGGACACGCCCCGGAC
>JADGEP010000355.1 GCA_016744275.1 Candidatus Krumholzibacteriia bacterium
GTGCTGGACATCCTGCATATGCAACCCGGCCGTGGGTTCGTCGCACAAGATCAGCTCCATGGCGGAGGCCTTTTTGGCGCCTTTGACCTTGGGCAAAAGCTTAGCGGCCAAGTGCAATCGCTGGCGTTCTCCACCGGACAAGGTGCGGGTCGGCTGCCCCAAGCTCAGATACGACAACCCCACCTCATGCAAGATCTGCAGGCGACCCTTCAGTTTGGGCTCATCGGCAAAGACCTCCAGCGCCTCAGCCACCGTCAGAGCCATGAAGTCGGCGATATTTTTGCCCCGCCAGCGGCAGGCCAGGGCCACCGCACCAAAGCCCGTTCCCTGACAATCCGGGCAAACGGTTTGCACGTCTGCCAGAAAATCAAGCGGCACCTTAAGCAGGCCGGCCCCCTGGCAGGGCTCGCACCGTCCTCCCTTTTGCGCCGCGGAAAAATGCCGGGCCATTAGCCCACTTTCACGGGCCGTTTCCGTGCTCGCCATCAGGGCCCGCAAGGGAGTCGAGAGCCCGGATGCCGTGGCCGGATTTCCCGCACCTCCGGTCGCCAGTATTCCTTGCCTTATCGAAACGACGGATCCGAATTTTTCGAGCCCTTCAATGGCAGCACAACCCGTCGCCACACCGGAGTCGGCGGTGGCGGCCAGGGCTCCAAAAATCAGGCTCGTCTTGCCGCTGCCCGAAACCCCCACCACTGCCGTCAAGCAACCGATGGGAATAGCCACGTCGATGTTTTTCAGGTTGTGGCAATGAGCATCCCGGATGCGGATCATGTCCTGCCCCACGCCAGTCCGATTGGCCTTGGTCAAAGGCGCTTCTGCCAACTCGCGCAAGCCACGGCCCGTGGCCGATTGTTCGTGGGCGCGAATTTCCGTTGGCGTGCCCTGCGCCACGATATGCCCACCCAAATGACCGGCACCCGGTCCCAGGTCGATCACATGATCAGCCGCCTCAATCACCTCGGGATCATGTTCCACCAAAACCAACGTATTGCCCTGATCCCGCAGTTCAGTCACGACCTCCCACAGGCAAGCGGTGTCCCTGGGGTGCAAGCCCAACGTGGGTTCGTCCAGGATGCAGGTCAGTCCCTGCAGACGGGCGCCCAATTGCTGCGCCAACCGCAATCTGCGGTATTCCCCGGTCGAGAGCGATTCGGTGGCGCGGTCGAGGCTCAAGTAGCCCAGGCCCACCCGCCGCAAGGTGTTCAGCCGCCGGTTCAATTCATCAGCCAGATGCGGGGCCTCTTCCAGGCTGTGTTCCTGCAAAAATTCGAGAGCACCGGACACGCTCAAAGAGCAGAATCTGGCCAGGGATAGCCCGCTCCAGGTGACGGCCAGGGCAGCGGATTGCAAACGTTGTCCCGCGCAGGATGGGCACTCCTGTTGGCGCATCAAAGGCAGCATGTCGAGGCCCCGCTTGTCGGCGTGCTTGCGTTGGTATTCAGCGGTGATCAAGCCGCAAAAGCCAGGCCAAGTGCCGTGGAATTCATGTTGTCCGGCATTTTTACCACGCTTGAAATGCCACACGACATCGAAGGTCCGCTGCCCGGCGCCGTGCATGGCGATCTTGCGGGCGGCCGCCGGCAGATCCTGCCAGGCCACAGAAAAATCGAGGTCCAGATCGAGGCCCACCTGGCGCAAAGTCGCGACGTATTGCCCATCAGGTTCGCCATAAAAACGACTGGCCTTGTGCCCATCCAAAGCACCGGCCAAGAGGGGCTTTTCGGGCGCTGAAACCAGTTTGGTGGGATCGCCAACAGTCACGTGCCCCAGGCCTCGGCAATCTTCGCAGGCGCCGCTGTGGTGGTTGAAGGAAAAGAAGCTTGCTGGCGGTCGTGCGGCGCCGGCGGGGACGGCGCCAAAGCGCGACATCAAAAGGCGCAGCAGCGGGTGGATCTCTGCGGCGGTGGCCACCGTGGAACGGGGATTGCCCGCTCCCCGACCTTGCCCGACGGCTACCGTCGGAGTCAGTCCCCGGGTAGCGGCCAGGTCAGCCCGCGCCCGTCCCGTCAACTGTTGCCGCACATAAGTGGAAAAATTTTCAGCATACCGATTGCGGCCCTCGGCATGCAGCGTGCCCATGGCCAAGGACGATTTCCCGCTGCCCGATACGCCCGTCACCACCGTGATTTTTCCCGCCGGAATGGCGACGTCGAAATTTTTAAGATTGTGGGTCTGCACGCCCAACAACTCGATGGGATGGTCGGGTGCGATCTTCACTTCATCCGGCAGTGCAACAGTGTAGGGCGCGCCCGCGAGCATCTGCCCCGTCACCGACTCAGCGCAGGCCAGCAGGCCAGCGGGCGGGCCGGCATAGACGATACGGCCTCCATCCTGACCACTGTCCGGTCCCAGGTCGATGATTCGATCGGCAAAGTGCAGGAAGGCGGCATTGTGTTCACTCACCACAACCGTGCCACCGGCAACAACCAGGCGGTCCAGCGCCTTCAGCAATACGGCCATATCGGCGGCGTGCAATCCGGTGGTCGGTTCATCCAGGATGTAGCAGGTGCCCCGGGTTTGTGGCCGGCTCAATTCGGCGGCCAGCTTCACGCGCTGCGCCTCGCCTCCCGACAAGGTGGTCGAAGGTTGCCCCAAGCTCAGGTAGCCCAGGCCCAATTCGACCATGACGTCGAGGTAACGCCCCAACCGAGGCTGGTCTGAAAAAAAGGAGGCGGCTTCCTGCAGCGGCATTGCCAAGACTTCACTGATGTCCAGGCCACGGTAAGTCACGCTCAGGATATCGCTCCCGAAGCGCCGGCCACCGCAGGCTTCACAGGGGACTTCCACATCTCCCAAAAAATGCATGCCCAAACGTTCGACGCCGGCGCCTTCACAGTTGGCGCACCGGCCACCTTTGTTGTTGAACGAAAACTGCCCTTTGCCCAAGCCCAACTCGACCGCGCGAGGCTGTGCCGCGAACAGCGCCCGGATGTGATCAAAGAGCCCCGTGTAGGTTGCCGCGTTGCTGCGCGGCGTGCGTCCGATAGGGGCTTGGTCAATGTGAATCAGCTTGCGGATGGCCGGATCGCCGGCCAACCGGGCTGTTTCAGCGGCATCTCCCAACTCTTGCAACAAGGAAGACTTGCCCGCGCCCGAGACCCCGCTCACCACGTTGAAGGCTTCGAGTTGGAAATCCACGTCCAGGTGATCCAGGTTGTTCAGGCTAGCGCCATTGACTGCAAAAAATGATGGAGGCAGGTTGCGCGGCGAAGCCTTGGGGGCAGCCGCATCGCCACGCAGATGCGCCCGCGTCAGGCTGGTCAACAATGCGGGGTCATTGGTATCGGCCAGCAACCAGTTCGGCGGCCCGGCGTAGAGAATTTGGCCGCCTTCAGTGCCGGCGCCGGGGCCCACTTCAATGAGCCAATCGGCGGCCAACATCGTTTGGCGATCGTGTTCCACCACGATGACCGAGTTGCCTTGGTCCACCAACCGCCGCAGAATATTCAGCAGGCGCTTTTGATCGCGCGGGTGCAGCCCAATCGAAGGCTCGTCCAGGACGTAGGTGATGCCGCGCAGGCCCGATCCCGCGATGGTCGCCAACCGAATGCGCTGGGCTTCACCGCCCGACAAAGATGGCGCGTCCCGGTCGAGGGTCAGGTAGCCCAGGCCCAAATCCAACAACAACCGTGAACGCTTGCGCAGCTCGGCGACGATGGCCTCGCCCACTTCGGCGTGGGCCTGCGGGAAACACATTTGAAGGACGGCCTCATCCAATTGGCCGATCGTCAGCGCGCACAAATCGGCCAAATGGTGGCCTTCGACCTGCACCATCCGGGCCCGTTTATTGAGGCGCGTGCCCGCGCAGGATTCGCAGGCTCCGGTGCGCACAAAGCGCAGGATGTTGCGGTTGCGGTCGCGCTTGAGGATCTGCTCCATGACCGGAACGATGCCACCATAGTAGCCCGTTTGGCGGGGCCGGGCTTTGATGCCGCTCCACTTCATGCGCGATTCCAGGGTGTGCTTGCCGAAGGCGATCTCGATGCGGTTGCTCCCGACCACCAGGCCCGAACGATCGAGGATCAGGTGGTCCTCGTGCTGGCGATAGCCCTTGCCC
>JADGEP010000356.1 GCA_016744275.1 Candidatus Krumholzibacteriia bacterium
CGCCCTGGCTGCGTAAACTGGTGGCCGCCGATTGCCCGGCCCGGGGTTTGAAGTCGTCCATTTCCCACGGATGAATATACACGATGCAGGGTTGCTGCTGGCGCTTGGCCATGGCCCGCAGGAAACGATACGCGGGCCAGGGCAACAGGCGCATGTAGCCGCCTCCGGAGAACGGAATATTCTGGCCCAGAACCCGCCAAGTCGGCATCGGAATCACCGTCAAAGCATCTGGCTGCGCGGACAGGCGGTAGGCCTCGCGCGGCGAATCGGGTTGGCCATAGCGAGGATGGCGCACCGGGAAGATCGAGCAATCATACCGAAAGCCCAATTCCTGAAGAATCTCCAGGTAGTCGTGCACCGGTGGTGTGATGCTGAAACTGGGCGCCCGATAACCCGCCACCTTGTCCACCCCGGCGTCGGCCAAGGCCTTGAGTGCCTGCTGACAGTCGACGCGAAATTCGTCGGCGCTGAGTTTGAAAACTTCAGGATGCAGGTAGCTGTGGCAACCGATCTCATGGCCCCGCTCGACAATATCGGCCACCACTTGCGGGTGACGTTCGGCCGTCCAACCCAAGACAAAGAAGGTGGCCTTGACGCCGTGGCGATCCAGCAGATCCAGGCAACGGCGGGTGCCTTTTTCGACCCGCGACTCTTCACTGTCCCACTGCGCCGGCGGCACGTGGTCCAGATAGTTGTGCCCGTGGAACCATTCTTCCACGTCGACAGTCAGGATATTGCCGGCAAAAGGGTTTCCGTTGGTGCCCAAATTATTCTCCCGAAACCCGCGCCCGGATCGCGAACTGCAAATAGCGCATGTCCGACCAGCGGCCGAGGGTGAGCAGATTCATCAGTTTGAATTTCAAGGATCCGGTCGGATTGATGCCTTCGAGGCCGGCCACTTCAAAGCCGCAGCTCTCAAACAGGGCGATCATGCTCGAGCGGGTGAAGAAGCGCAGGTGAGTGCGGTCCAGAATGCCCTCGTCGGTGTACTCCCAGCTGCCGTGCACCACCAGATTCACCACGTTGGGAAAATGCCGCACATTGGGCACCGACGAAACCAGGCTCCCGCCCGTGCGCAACAAGGGTCGCAACTGGCCCAGCAGTTTCTCGGGTTCAACCACATGCTCCAGAATGTCATTCAGGACGATGGCATCGAAGCCTCTGGTCGGCAAGTCCCCCAGCACGCCATCGGCGTCACCGACGAGCACCTTGTCCAGCACTTCACAGGCCCGCTCGGCAGCATCCGGGTCCATTTCCACGCCCCAGACGACCAACTTCCGGCCCTCCCTCTGCCATGCCCCCTTCAAGCCGGCGCCAAAGGCTCCGGCGCCGCACCCCACATCAAGGATCAGCTCCGCTTCAGGCGGCACATGGCGCACCATCTCGCGGCGGGGGCGGCCGTAATATTCCGGGGCTTTGTCGGTGGTGCTCATAAAGTTCTAATGGCTCTCTGCGGGTTGCTTGCCCCGCCGGGTCGCTTGCATGAGTTTTTCCAGGCTGCCCACTTCACCCACGACGATGAGGCGATCTCCAGCCACCAGGGGACGGTCCGGATCGGGCATTTCATTGTGCAGTCCACCTATCCTGTCGCGCTGCTGTATGGCCAGCACGGCAATATTGAAATTCGGCCGCAGGGCCAATTCCTTGAGGTCGTGGCCCAGCCAGGCTTCTGGCGGAATGAACATCTGCACCTTATAGGATTCAGGCAATTCCACACAGTCATGCATCCGGGCCTCGCCCGTGACCAGATTGATGCCCATGTCCTGATGGTGCAACACCTCACGATTGTAGATTTCGAAGATCGCCCGTCGGGTGATCAAGCCCACCAGCACCGGATGATCACGATTATACAGTACAGGCAAATCCGTGGTGTCGCGATGCCCGAGATTCAAAAGGCAGTCTTCCAGGTTGTCCTGGCGGTACACCGCATCGTTCACCTCGTGACAGATGTCGTCAGCGATGACGATCTCCCCCAGGCTTTTTTTGTGCAGGATATCCTTCACATCGTGGATGGAAATGCGACCCACCAGCAGGCCTTCTTCATCGACCACGTAGTAGTGCTCTTCGCTGTGGGTGAGGAACAGCTTGATCACTTCGCTGAGCTTTTCTTCGCGGCCGATGGAGACCGGGTTGACCTCCATGATGTCTTCCACGTGAAAATCACGCAGAATGGCCGATTCCCGTCCAAACTCCGTTTGCTGACCACGCTGGGCAAATTTCAGTGTAAAAATCGTTTCTTTCATGAGGCCACGATACACCAGCGTGGCGCCAATGCTTGCCAGCATCAGCGGCAGGATGACCGTGTACTGCCCCGTCATTTCGAACAGGATCAGAATGGCCGTCAAAGGTGCCCCGGTGGCCGAACCCACCATGGCGCACATGCCCACCATGGCAAAAGTGCCGATGGCGCCGTGGGAACCGGGCACCCACAACTCGACCAAGGCACCAAAGGCCCCGCCGAGCATGCCACCCAGGAAAAGTCCCGGTGCGAATATTCCGCCGGAATAACCCGAGCCCAACGTGATGTTCACCGCCACCAGCTTGATCAGCACGAGCATCGCCATGGTGTGCAAGGCCATGTGGCCGTCCAAGGCTTCGACCATGCTGGCATAGCCGACTCCGTAGACCTGGGGAAAGAAGAGAAACAGGATGCCCAGCATCACACCGCCAAGAGCCGGTTTGAGCCAAGCCGGCATCTTCAATTTTTCGAAGAAGTTTTCAGCGCCGTACAACGTGCGCACATAGACCATCGCCACCACCCCGACGACTAGACCGAGCAGCAGGTACAGCGGCAATTCATGGGGTCCGGCGATATTGAAGTCCGGCACCGGGAAAGCCGGGGTGTCTCCCAGGAATTCGCGGCTGACTGCGGTGGCCACCACGCTCGCTACAATGATCGGACTGAAGGTGACCACGGCAAAATCGCGGGTCAATATTTCCAGGGCAAAAAAGGCCCCGGCGATGGGTGCGTTAAAAGTGGCGGCGATGCCCGCAGCGGCTCCACATCCGATGAGAGTGCGCAACCGTTGCGGCGAGTAGCGCAACATCTGGCCCAGGGTGCTACCCAGGCCGGCACCGATCTGGACAATGGGTCCCTCGCGCCCAACCGATCCACCCAGCGCAATTGTCACGGCACTGGCGACAATCTTGACCGCCGCAACAGCCGGCCGAATCACGCCCTTCTTGAAGATCATGGCGTTCATGACTTCGGGCACACCGTGGCCCTTGGCTTCACGGGCCAAAAAGTGCACCAGAGGGCCCACCACCAGGCCGCCCACGATGGGCAACAGCATTCTCTGCCACCAAGGCACCGCCTCCAGCAAGGCCACCGTATCCTCGCCACTGCCTAAAGCCAGAGTTTGGAAAAACTCGACCAGGAAACGGAACAGGATGGCGCCAAACCCACCCATCAGGCCCACAAAGACCGCCACGATCACCATGAGGGTGGTTTCGTCGGGGCTGAACCGTTCAATGAGGGCAAAAAGAGCGCGCCGGATGCGATTAAAACCGGGCCCGGCCTGTGCAGTGGCCATGCAATCTCCTGACTGGAATTCTAGGTGTCGGCGCCAACACTGGGAAACCGCGTCGGTAGAGTCAATCCCGGATCAAAGCCACTTGCGGCATCCGGGGTTGTGCTCGCCCGCCAGTGCGGTTATTCCTGTAGCCATACCCGAACCCCGAAAGCAGAGCCCATGACCACGGCAAAAAAATCCCCGTTTCCCCGAGGCACCGACACCCTGGAACCCTGCGAGCTGGCTGAAGGGCTGCACACCGCCCGTTTGGGCAATGGTTTGCGGGTAATCATCCGCGAAGATCACCGGGCCGGGGTCGCCATCTGCAATGTCTGGGTGAAAGTGGGCAGCAACCGGGAACCCGAGCCCATGCGCGGCTGGTCCCACGGCATCGAGCATATGCTTTTTAAAGGCACTGAGCGGCGGGATGAAGGCGATTTTGCTTTGGAAGTGGCTGAGGCGGGCGGCGCCACCAATGCTGGAACCGGTTATGAAACAACCAACTACCACATCACAGTACCTGCCGACAACA
>JADGEP010000357.1 GCA_016744275.1 Candidatus Krumholzibacteriia bacterium
GGTCAGGGCGGGATCCACGGCGGAATAGTTCAGGAACATGACCAGATCATCGGGAAAAACGGCCCGCTCAAGCACGGTTCCGGAACGATCCCGCAATTTGTTGCTGTTCCAATTGCTCAACCCCAACACCAGTGATCCGGCACGGAAGAAATCCAGCTGGGGGCCCAGCAGGACCATCTGATCAACCAACGCCGGCGCAAAAATCACTTCCGGGCGCTCTTTACGCAGGGCCTGGATGGCGTCTTTGAAGTCGGTGCCCTGGGCGGGAAAATCAGCCGTGGCTACGATTTCGCCGCCCCGGCTTTCGATCTCCGCGGTGAAGACCTGAGCGTGGCGCCGGCCTTCAGGAGTATCCGGGTGGATGATCGCAAAACGTTCCTTCAGCAGAATCGAGGTGGCCAGTTGGGCCAGGAGGCGCACTTCATACAGGCCTGTGATGTTGGTCTGAAAGACGGCCGGGCCCAGTTTCCAGATGTTGTCATTGGTTGCCGTGGGGCTCAAAAGAGGCACCCCGTAAAGGTCGCAAACCACGGCGGCCGAAGCTGTCGGGGCGCTGAGCAATCCGCCCAGGATCGCAATGCTGCCCGCTTCGGAACAGAGGTCGCGGGCGACCAAGGCGCTGACGACCGGATCTGCCGCCGAATCTTCCAACTTCAAAACGAACTCGGTCCCGAACTCCAGGTTGCTCTCTTTGGTTGCCAAGAGAGCGGCTTCGTAAAAGGCATTTCCCAAGACAGCATAGCGCCCGGTCAACGGCACCATGACTCCCACCTGGTGGGGATCCACCGCACCCACTGGTGCCAGCAACTGACGCCCGGGCCGTACGTCGGCACCCACCAGCTCCAAGGCCGCCAATGTCCAGCGGTCTTCGGGGGCGGCCAATTCCAGCTGGGCCGCCACATCGTCGGCGACTGGGTACTGCCCCTCGGCCAAACTTCCTTTGACGTTCAGGAATCCGAGGTAGGTCCAGAGATCGCTGTCTGCATTTTCGGCCATCAAACCATTGATCTGTGCCGGCGTCAGGTTTTCCAAATACACCGCCGAGCGATATTGGCCATCGGACATCGTGCTGCGTTCCGGATCGCGATCGTGATAGGTCAGCATATAGTTGGCCGCACTCAGGGTATCGCCACCGGTGGCGGCCAGTTCGGCACCACGCAACAGCGACTGATCGACCAAAGGACTCTCCGGATAACGAGACAACAATTCGTCCGTCAATCCCAACGCCCGTTTGCGATCTTCCAATCGAGCCGCTGATGCGACCGCCATGGTCAGTACTTCATCATTGCGAGGAAAAGCGGGGTAATAGTCCAGCAGGCTGGCTGCCAAATCGAGAGCCTTACGGTCCCTGTGCAGAGAGTTTTCGCGTTTGAGGTGGGCATACAACCGCTGGGCTTGATCCATTTCCGTTCCGCTCAGCGACGAAGCCTCGTCATTGCCGCCGGCAGACCCGCCGCAACCGGCCGCAATCATGACCAGAATGACCAATACGAGGGCCAGAATCGTTCCTGCGGTTCTCCGTCCCAAATTCCGCCCCATCACCCGATGGGTCGCCTCGCCGCTCTTCGTTGCCGCCGCCATTTCAGCCTCCTGCTGGTCTGCCCCGGATACTCGGCTAATTCACTGTAAACCCTGCTGAGGCAAGGACCATGCCGTTGGCATCGAGCACCTTGACCTCCCAATTGCCCGTCCAGGCGGGTAAAACCCGCTTGGATGACCATGTCCGCCAATCGCTGGAACCGACCGTCAACTCGACCCGGGCCATGGTCTTGCCTTCCCGGTACCAGACGTGGGTCACCGCCACGGGCGCCTCCAGATTCTGGATCCTCGTCAGGCAGAATACCCGCCCCTCTTCGGCAGAAAAGCCGTCAGCGGCAAATTCGTCCGTTTGGCCCACAATGGCCCGTGCCGCCCGGTCCACATCCGTGCCAAACATCACTTCAACCGCAACGACCGGCGCGTCCCCATCGGTTTCCGATTGGGCCCAGGCTGCCGTACCAGTCAGCATAGCAACCATCAGCACCACGATTCCCCAGCAGCAATATGTATTCAGCCGTGACATGGTCATTCCTCCCAGACTCAGTTATTTCGCAGGTCCTCGATGGACCGCGGATTCAAGACATTCGGCTTGCCCAAATTCTTGTTCAGGAACTTGGCGTCCTCAATCAACTCACTGTCAGGATATTCGGCGATCAGCATCAGCAGATACCGCTCGGCAATGCGTCGATCTTCCCAGGTATCCAGCGCAATATTCGCCGACATGAACAAGGCGTCATCAGCCTTCGGGCTGTCCGGATAATCCGTGTGGATCATCGAGAGCAATTCCAGCTGACGGTCGGGAACCGTGATGGCCATCGCCCGCGTGAAAAGCTCTTCTGCGGTGGCGCCGGCGCCGGGCGTGTATGCACCCAGCATTTGCACGGGATATTTCGTGCGGGCTTCCAACAGGTAGTCTTTGATGATCGAATTTTGCCAGCCGGGCAGCATGTCTTTGACGACCTGGCTTTCGGCTTCAGCAAAGGTCTGGGGGCGCTCGTATTCGCGGTGTGTGATTTCCACCACGTGCCAGCGGTCAGCCGCCTTGATCGGAGCGTGCAATCCCATCTCCAAGTCATAGACCTTGTTGGCAAATTGCTCCGAGCCGCGGATGAAGGGAATGAAACCGCCCTTGGCAAACCAGCCCGTATTGCCACCCTCTTTTTTGGTATCGTCGTTGGTGCTCATCTCGGCCACTACGTGGGGAAAGTTGTTCTTGTAGTCCCCCGAGCTCAGGCGCTGGAAGGCCAAGTCCGCATCGTCCTTGCTGAGACACTCCACGTGGCGGGCCATCACGAGCCCCTGCTGACGGTACTTCGTCTTGTTGGCGGCAAAGTGCGTGCGCAGGTCTTCTTCCTGCGGCTTGTTGTCCCGCAGCAGACCATAGTTGCGCATGGCATAGTCCAGGGTATTGCGGCGCTGGCTGATCAACTGACGGGCCACATCCTGATCGTTGTATATTTTCAGGTCCATGGCGCCCTGCACCATCAAAACCTGATCGATCATCTTCTTGAGAGCCAGGCGTTCGCCATCTGGCCCCATGAAGTCAGCCTTCAGGCGCGGTGGCAATTCATCGATGTACAATTCCAGCATGCGCTCAGTGACTTGAATATCACCCACCTGGGCGATCACGGAGCTGGTATCGTTGGTGAAATCGCCATACAGCGGCTTCCACTGGAACCGGTCCTGAGCAGACTCGTCGGTCTGACAACCGACCACGGCCATCAAGGCAACAACTAAAACCACAAGGGCAACGGAACGGCGTACGGCGGACATGGCAGATTCTCCTAGGCTTGGACAGTTTTGGTCGAATGTCGGATCGGATGTCGGATCGGATGTCGAGCCGGATGTCAGGTCACATTTCGAACCCTCAATTGCAGTCCATCAACGCGATCCAGATCGCGGTAAGATTACAATAGGTCCTCACGCCCCTGCTCCTCCAGCTTCATGATGATTTCCTTGATTCTCTGGGCATCCGTCTTGCGACACACCAACAGCGCATCTTCGGTATCCACGACAATCATATCATGGACGCCGATAAGCGCCACCATGCGATCGTCAACCCGGATCACGTTTTCTGTGCTGTCAATGGCCAGCAAGTTGGCCTGACCCCGGTTGGTTCCGTCCAGGTCGGCGGCCAAATCGCCCCACGCATCCCAGGCGCCCAGGTCTGACCAGCGAAATGTCGCGGGCATGACCGTGAAGCCGGGCAATTTCTCCATGATGGCAAAATCGATGGAATCAGCAGGGCAATCGCGATAGGCGTTCTCCAACGCCACATCGAACCCATCAGTTCCGAATGTTTCGGCGGCCGGCGCCATCAGGGCCACCACATCGGGCAGGTGCAGCTGGGCCATCGCCTCAAAATGCCCCGGATTCCAAACAAAAATGCCGCTGTTCCAGAAGTGGCGCCCGCCCCGCACATAAGTTTCGGCGGTGGCAAGATCCGGCTTTTCCACAAACCGCAGTCCACGTCGAATGTCACCGGAGGCG
>JADGEP010000358.1 GCA_016744275.1 Candidatus Krumholzibacteriia bacterium
CGCCTAGAGGGCTGTTTCGAGATGATTAGGGGAAGGTCGGGACCGCAGAAATACCTTGCGTATGGGCCGATCTTCTATTTCTTTTTGCCCTCACCGGCTCGCCCAAACATTGACCGGTGTTCAACAGGAATTCAGGGATCCGGACCCGTGTATCATCCACGGCTCATCCGTGACATCCCTGCTAAGATTGCAAAACGAGGCAGAGAGTAAAATGAAGAAGAACATCCACCCGAAGTACGTCGACTGCACCATTTCCTGCTTGTGCGGCAACGTTATTGAGACCCGGTCGACCAAAGACAAGTTGAACGTCGAGATCTGCTCAAACTGCCACCCGTTCTATACGGGTCAGCAGAAGATCGTCGATACCGCTGGTCGTGTGGAACGCTTCCGCAAACGCTACGCCGAGGGAACCTACGGCAAGAAGTAGTTGCGGCCTGCGGGCCAGTCTCCTGCTGGTCGTGGGCAAAGATCATTACATAAGGGTGCCGGGTCGCTATCCCGGCACCCTTTTTGTATATTGGCAGGGCTCAAATTTTGGCAGTGATACTTAAGAAAAGGCGTGTGAATGTCCGCAACAGAACAACAATCAGGCCAGGGCGCAGCTATCGCTCCGGACAACATCGAAGCCAGTGAAGCGCGGCAGATGGATTTGGCCGTCGGCGGTCAGGCCCTGATCGAAGGCGTGATGATGCGCAGCCCCGCCTACATGGCCATGGCCGTGCGCACGCCCGATGGTCGCATCGTGGTGCGGAAGAAGATCTTCAAGAGCGTGATGCGCAAGCTGCCGTTTCTGAACATCCCGGTGGTGCGTGGCGGCATCCACTTGATCGAAAGCATGACCCTGGGCATCGACGCGCTGATGTTTTCGGCCGATCAGGCCACCAGCGAAGATCGGGTGGACCAGAAGAAGGCTTCGTTCTGGGATACAGTCATGATGTGGGGAACCATCGCGTTCTCTTTTGCCCTGAGCATGGGCCTGTTTTTCTACGTGCCGATCCTATTGACGGACCTGGTGGTGCCCGCCAGTGAAGGCAGCCTGGTGTGGAATGTCGTGGACGGCATTTTCCGCGTCACCATGTTTGTGGCCTATCTGCTGCTCGTTTCGAAACTGCCGGATATGGCTCGGGTGTTTGAATACCACGGCGCCGAGCACAAGAGCATTCATGCCTTTGAAAACGGCAAGTCGCTGGATGCGGACGGCGCGCGGGACTACACCACGCTGCATCCGCGTTGCGGCACGAGCTTCCTGTTTTTCGTGATGCTCATTTCCATTGTCGTGTTTTCGTTCCTGGGCCGTCCGGAAGACATTCCCGACCGCCTGCAACGCCTGGCCTTTGTGCCATTGATTGGCGGCTTGGCCTACGAGGCGATCAAGCTCTCGGGCAAGTACGCCAAGGCGTGGTTCCTGAAGCCGGTGATCCTGCCGGGATTGATGCTGCAAAAGATCACCACCAGCCAGCCGGATGACGACCAGTTGACCGTTTCGATGGCGGCCCTGCGGGCTGTACTGACGCCGGAGAGCGATGATTTTCAGGAGCGGGTGTACTTCGATATGCCGGATGGGAACAACGCTGAAGAGAACGATTCAAAGGCTGATGCTGAAGTGGGGGAGTCTGCGTGAAAGCCAATGTGATCACCTTGCGTGAGAAGTACGCCGAGTTGGGTGAAAAACTCTCGCAGCCGGATGTGTTGAACGATCAAACGGCCTATCGCAAGTTGACCCGTACTCATTCGCGAGTCAGCAAGCAATTGGCCATCGGTGAGCGCTGGTTGGACCTGACAACCCAAGTCGAAGACAACCAGGCGCTGGTCAAATCCGAGAACGATCCGGACATGCTCGAGATGGTGAAAGAAGAATTGGCGGAGTTGGAGCCGGAATTGGCCAAAGCGGCGGAGGAGTTGGAGACAGCGCTGTTGCCTCACGATCCCAATGATGACCGCGATGCGATTCTGGAAATCAGGGCGGGCACCGGTGGCGATGAAGCGGCGCTGTTTGCCGAAGAAATTTCGCGCATGTATGTGCGCTACGCTGAAAAGCGGGGCTGGAAAGCCGAACTGATCGACATCACCGAAGGCACTGCCGGCGGCATCAAGGAAGTGATCTACGCCGTGAGGGGCGAGGGAGCTTTTGGCATCCTGCGTTGGGAAAGCGGCGTGCAGCGGGTGCAACGGGTGCCGGCGACCGAGAGCCAGGGGCGCATCCACACTTCGGCCATTACGGTGGCGGTGCTGCCCGAAGCTGAAGAAGTCGATGTCGAGATCAGAACCGAAGACATCCGCATCGATGTGTACCGCGCCCAGGGACCGGGAGGGCAGTCGGTCAATACCACCGACAGTGCCGTGCGTATCACCCACGATCCGACGGGCATCGTGGTGCAGTGCCAGGATGAAAAATCCCAGCACAAGAACAAGGCCAAAGCCATGGGCGTATTGCGTTCCCGCATCTTGGAGGCGGCCATCATGGAGCACGAGGCCAAAATTGCCGCCGAGCGCAAAAGCCAGGTGGGCACCGGTGACCGCAGCGCCAAGATCCGGACCTACAATTTTCCCCAGAGCCGCGTGACCGATCATCGCATCGGACTGACGGTGCACAGCCTTGACGCGATCATGGCTGGCGAGTTGGGTGAAGTCGTGGATGCTATTTTGGCCTACCGACGCGAAGAGGCCTTGGCGGCGACGCGGAGTTGATCGGCCTGATTTTTTGAAACCCCTTCCCGCGGAATGCCCATGACCAGTGCTGCAGCCAACAAGACGGTTCGGGAATTGATCCGCGTGACCAGCGAATATTTCGCGGGCAAAGGGATCGACTCGGCCAAGCTGAATGCCGAACGCCTGCTGGCCGATGTGCTGGGCGTTTCGCGCATCGAACTTTTCATGCAATTTGACCGGCCGGTGCTGGGCTCTGAGTTGGCCGCCTATCGGGTGGTCGTCAAACGCCGCGCCGCCGGCGAACCCCTGCAGCAAATCCTGGGCGAAACCGAGTTTTATTCACGCACTTTCAAGGTGGCGCCGGGTGTGTTTATTCCGCGGCCTGAAACCGAGCACCTCGTTGAAGCCGCCGTGGAATTGCTGACACCCGGTGATTCCGGGTTGGTGGCACCGATTGCGGTGGAAATCGGTTGTGGCACGGGCATCATCTGCGCCAGCCTGGCGGCCGAGTTGCCGCGCCTGACCATTCATGCGACGGATGTCAACCCGGCGGCAGTGGAATTGGCGGGCCGCAACGCACACACCCTGGGCGTCGAGGCGCGGGTGAAGCTTCATCTGGGCAGTCGCTTTGATCCGCTGCCGAAACAGTTGAAGGGGCAGGTGGATTTGTTGGTGAGCAACCCGCCCTACATCCGGCACGATGATATCGCCGGATTGCCAGAAGACGTGAAAGGGCATGATCCCCATACGGCCCTTGATGGCGGCCCCGACGGCCTGGTCTTCTACCGCGCCCTGGCAGCAGGCATGGGGAACTGGTTGCGCCCGGGTGGGCACGTGGCCGTGGAAATCGGTGATGATCAGGGGCCGGACGTGCAAGCCATCCTGGAGGCTTCCGGTGCCCAGGATGTGCGGATTATTCAGGACTACACCAAACGGGACCGGGTGGTGACGGCGCAGGTGCCGCAGTAGGCTTCATGGCGAAAGGGATGGCTACCGTGACAAAACGTCGCTTGAAGCTGGCCGCAGCCCTGGTGGTGCTGGTGGTAGCCTTGGTCTTCTTGTTGTATCCCGCCCGCACCGACCGCAACTGGATCCGGGCCCATTCCATCACACCGGAAGTGACATTTGACGGCGACCAGGTGCGCGTCGATGGCGTGCGCAACTTCCGCTATTCTGCCGACCACGCGCCAACCGGCGCCTTTGAAACCCGCACTTTTGATTTGAGTCGGTTGGAAACCCTGTGGTATGGCCTGTCGGTGTTTAATCCCGACGGCTGGCGGGGACCGGCCCATGGTTTGTTCAGCTTCGGATTTGACGACGGTACCTTCATTGCCGTGAGCGTGGAGGCCCGCACGGAACAGGGCGAACC
>JADGEP010000359.1 GCA_016744275.1 Candidatus Krumholzibacteriia bacterium
CCGTTGACGCTGATGGACCAGTGCGGGTTGAGCAGGTTCTTGCCCACGTTACGCATGCCCCGTCCATACATGATGCGTCCCGGCTCGTTGTGCCGATTGCTGACCTGCATGATGCCAAAGCCACCGTTGATGATCAGGCGCAAGGGATGGATGAGAGAATCGGTGCCGTAGTCGTATCCCTTGTAGAAGAAATACTTTCCTTCTTTGCCCTCGATGGTCTCGACGTGGGGGACATAGGGGCCCTGGTGGGCTGTGGCGACCAGGGGTGCAGAAGGTTCCTGGGCGCAGACGGGCGCACTGCACAAGGCGAAGAACACCAGGGCCAACAGGATGAAAATGCCGCTTTTGCGAAGGGTCAAACGAGATCCACAATGGAGCCGAAGTCCGGGTCAAAAAGCCGCTTGTAGATGCGGATGGCGAATCCATCCGTCATGCCTGCGAGGTAGTCGCAAATGATGCGGGCCCGCAATTGGGAATCGTCGCCCGCCCGGGACATTTCGGCTTCGAAATCCCGGGATAAGAGCGACAACGGCGAATGATGGTCGCCAAGATAGTGGGCGGTGAGGGCCTTGTACAGGCGTTCGAGCATGTGGCCACCCTTGTATTCCAGCTGGCAGACCTGGGGCGAGCGGAAGACCAGACTGACTGCCAGTCGCGAGTACAGCTTTTGTTCGCGCACGACATCCGGATCCAACTCCACGCCGAAGCGATAGCGGTTGGTCAGGTCACTCATGAAATTGTCTTGCTCGACCAGAGTGCAGGCTTCGACAAAGGTGCCGATCTTGCGGTTCATCACTCGCTCGAGGTTGCCTTCGCCAAGGGCGGCAATCAGATCGTCCAGGATGCGGGACTCAGCGGTCGTCAATTCCTGATCGGCGGCCCAGCGACTGACTTTGCCGATGGTGATGAAGCCGGCGTTGGCACTGTCCACCAGATCATTCAGGCTGTAGGCCGTGTCGTCGGCCCAATCCATGATCTGGCACTCGAGGCTGCGGAAACCGTTTCGCTCTTCACCGGGTGTCATCGCGGCGGGAAAGTCCCGGCCATTGAAGACGAAATCCAGGTACTGTTTCTGGTCGTCGTAGATGAAGTGGTTTTTGGGGTTTTCCCACTCCCGGAACAGGGTTTTGTATTTGAGGACGCCGTCCATGAAGGCCCGGGTCGGGTTCATGCCCCGGCGGCTGCGCCCGCTGGTGAATATGATTTCAGTGATCAGGCGCAAGGTCTGGGCGTTGCCTTCAAATCCGCCCCAGGGCTTCATTAAGGTGTGCAGTCGGTTTTCGCCGGCGTGGCCAAAGGGTGGGTGCCCGATGTCGTGAGCCAGGGCCGTGGCTTCCACCAGGGCGTAGTCGATATGGAAGTCCGGGCGCAACGGCGTGCTGGTGCTGTTGAGATAGCGCGCGATGGATCCTGCAATTTGGGCCACTTCGATGCTGTGGGTCAGCCGAGTGCGGTAGAAATCGTATTCGCCCGAAAGGAATACCTGGGTCTTGGCCTGCAGCCGGCGAAAGGCCGCATTGTGGATCAGCCGATCGCGGCCCCTCTGGAAAGTCGAGCGGTAGTCTTCATCGCGGGGTTCGAGTTCGGCCTGGTCAAATTGGTTGTAGAACGTATTGGTCATGATCGGCATCCTTGTTTAGCAGGCCATTTTCAAGCGTTTGACTGGCGTTGGCGCACGGCTTCATAGAGCAAGACGGCCGCCGAAGTGGCGACGTTGAGGGAATCGCCCCGTCCCAGCATCGGTATGCCGACGGTGGCGTCGGCGGCGGCGAGCATCTCGGAACTCAGGCCATCGTGTTCAGTGCCCAATAGCAGAGCCACCGGAGCGATCAGGTCGGTCTGGTCCCAGGCATGGTCCGCACCGGGACTGGTGGCCACCGCCCGGATGCCGTGATCCTTCAGGAAAGCCATCAGCTCGGCCTGGGTGCACTCGACCGTGGGCACCGAGAAAAAAGCCCCACGGCTCGCGCGCAAAACATTGGGATTGAACAGGTCGGTGCCTTGACCACAAACGATCACGCCATGGGCACCGGCGCCGTCGGCGACGCGCAGTACCGCTCCCAGGTTTCCCGGCTTTTCAACGCTTTCAAGGACCACAATCAAAGGCGGACTGGCCGGATCAGCCACCAAATTGGCCAGATCACTTTTTTGCTGGGGGGCAACGACAAGCAAGCCTTCGGGCTGGTTGCGATAAGAGACCTTGGCCATGACCGGAGCGCTGAGCTCGACCACGTCGTCCACTTTTTGGCGCAACTCCGCCAACAAGGCGCTGTCGGCTGCTCCCAGACTGTCGGGACAGAAATAGACCGTTTGCAGAGGGTAGCCTTCAGCCAAGGCCCGGCGGATCACCAGAGGCTCTTCGATGAGCGTGACCTGTTGCTGATCCCGTTCGCGCCGATTGCGCATCCGGACCAGAGCTTTGACCTGATCATTCTGCAGGCTGGTGATGCGCAGCGGTGAATCGCCCAAAGTGGCCTCCTGGAGAAATAGCAGAACCTGAAACAGAGATTATTGGGGATGCCCACGCCTTGGTCCATACAAAATGACTGGCCAGCGCAAGACGGGAACTGATCCCGAAGTTGGGGTCTGCGCCTCGATCCGCAAGCGGGCATCGCCGATGGGAGTCCCGTTGTTGCCGAAACAATTGAGAGCAGGCTTTCGAATTCGCATTTTGGACGTTCTGAGAACCGTTTTCAACAGTCAACATTTTGAATTGACAGCTTTGAACACTGGTCTCATTATCCGCGTATCAGTACTTAATGGATCTTGAATAGCGATAGCGACAGGGCAAAGAGGTTCTGCCGTCATCGCGAATTTTGAAACGAATCTCGTTCAAAATTCGGTCAGGATCCCGTAACAGGAGGTTCCTACTGATGAAGTCCAGTTATTGGCGCACTTTAGTGCTTTTCTCGCTGATCCTGATCGTGGCCTCGACGGCCATGGACGCCCAGGCAGCACGTCGCTCAAGCTTCGCCGGCAACCAGTTCATCGACGACGCCGATGATATGTTTGCTTTTCCCCAGTTGATGATGAAGTACAGCAACCGTGTCATTTTCGACATGGCCCCCAATGGCAACTCCGGCAGCGGATCGCTCATTTTTGGGGACAATACCGTGTGGAATGTCAATACCGGTCGCGGTGACTTCCTGAACAACACTTCCCATTGGGCGTCGGGCCAGACCGATCGCAACTTTGGTGTTTTTAATGTCAATGGTTTCCCGGGCAGCAACGGTTCCAATGGCAACACCCTCGAGTGGTGGGACCTGGGCATGGCCACCCATCTGGGTGACACGCCCTTCGGTTTCAACATCAGTTGGGCCAAAGACATGAACAAGTTCACGCCCGACGGCGGCGATCCTTTCGTCGACAACAAGTCGAGCATGCTCAGCCTGCAGGCAGGCGCCACCATCAACGACATCGATGTCGCCGGTGAAGTGGGCTTCGGTTCCTACAAGGATGAAGTCTCGACTCTGGATCCCAGTGACCAGAACGACTTCGGCTTCTTCAACTTCAGCCTGCTGGCTCGCGGCAACGTTGACGATTTTGGTGGCCAGAACTGGCGCTGGATCGCGGCTTTCGCCACGGGTAAGAACTCTCCCGAGTTGGCCGATGCCACGGACCTGTCGACGACCGCTTTCCGCGGCTCGTTCGGACCGGTCTGGGGTGTTCCCGGCGAGTGGGAAGTTGCTGCCTACATGAGCTTCAACTATCTGAAGCACGAAACGCAGGGTTCCATGTTGGACCTGGCCAACAGCCAGTCGTTCACCAGCTTCCCGGCTTATAACATGGCCATGGAGTACTACCTGAACGAATGGTTCGTTGTGCGTGGTGGCGTTGCGTCACAGAACGTGTCGGACAAATTCGAGCAGGCCGTTCCGCCTACGGATGCCAAGTCCAACGATTCCGAAGACCGGTTTACGGACTTCATGTGGACCGCCGGCATTGGCGTGGACAAGGGCAACTGGGGCTTGGACCTGGCCTTGGAC
>JADGEP010000035.1:0-13703 GCA_016744275.1 Candidatus Krumholzibacteriia bacterium
CCACACTGCCATCGATCCCCGCGATCATGACCGGCCGCACCACCGACAATTCGCAACCCGTGCGCGAATTCCTCCAAGACAGTCTTGTTGGTCAAGCCATGCCCTCCGTTCTGCAGAGAAATGGGTTCCTCACCCACACCATCACCGAAACAGTTTACGGCAAATATTTTGAGGACGTTCCCTACGCCAGCACGGTCTCTTTCCTGGATGCGGTGCCACAAAACCGGCACCGGCGCGATGCCCTGCGCATCTGGAACGTCGCCTTGTTCCGGCACCTGCCCCACTATTTGAAGATGCGAGTCTATACGGATCACCGGTGGCTGCTGCAGGATGACCAACCGGCTGGAACCGATTCTCGGACTCCATTTCCCTATGCCGACGATGAAAGCTTCCGGGTCCCGTCACCCAACCAGAAAGCGACCTGGAATCTGCGCCAACAATTATTGGACAACGCCACTTCCGACAGCGAAAAGCCGACCTTCAAATTTGTCCATTTCTTCACCACTCACACCCCGTATTTTTTGGGTAGCGATTGCTCCCAGAGCACCCAACAAGAGTATGACGCTCTGGGTCACGAGGGTGCCGTCCTGGCGCAGAGTACCTGCGCGCTGAATCAAGTGGTCGCGCTGTTGGGTCGTTTGCGAGATCTGGATGTCTTGGAAAATACGCTGGTGATCATCACCGGTGATCATGGGAGCCATATCGACCTGATGAGCGAGGGAGACAGCAGTGCCAGCGGGAATCAGCGGCCTGCGTTGACCAAAGTCTTGCCGACACTGTTGGTCAAACCTGTCAGGGCCTCCGGAGCCCTCAAAGTATCCGAGGCACCGGTGAGCCTCATTGATATCCCCAATACGGTGGCCACCGAAATGGGGCTGGAGCCCCTGTTTTCCGGGCAGGCATTGCAAAATGTATCGGCGGATGCGAATCGTACCAGAACCTACTACGACTATACTTGGGAGCACAGTTTCTGGTGGGAAGACTACCTGCCACCGATGACTGAATATCGCGTGAACGGTCCCGTGCGGGTGCGGGAATCCTGGAGTAACGGTCGCTTGCTGCCGTCGGCTGCCGACGAGTAACCTCTCGTCATATTGCCCAATTGCACCGATGTCTTCGACGCCCATTTTGCGGGCTGTCGATTTGTTCGCACGCCACCACAACTGCCCGCAATTCAGTTTTCCAAAACCGCCAAGAACTGCTGCCGGTAACGGCGACTGCCGGCCACTTCAACCGCGTTGGAAAGCACGACGGCAAAATCGCCCCGTTCCCGCTTTTTCACCTCGCGCACTTCGGCAATCCGCACCAAAGCCGAGCGGTGAATGCGCACAAACCCGGCCGGGCCGATCTCCGTCTCCAGAGCGGCCAGGCTACGGCGCCACAAGTGCCGTCCCGATCGCGTGTGCAATTCGACGTAGTTGTCGGCCGCCTCGACCCATATCAGCGAATCCAAAGGGATGACGTTCAGGCCATCGGCTCCACTGATCACCAGGCGGGCCGGCACGCCTCGGTCCCGGTTTATTGCCATCATTTCCTGCGGGGCAAAAACTGACGCTGGCGCACCACCGGCAGCCAGGCGCTGAACGACGCTGGCCCAGGTTTGCTCAAATCGGTCCGGGTCTACCGGTTTGAGCAGGTAGTCCAGGGCGCGGGCTTCGAATGCCGCCACCGCGTAGGCATCAAAGGCGGTGACGAAGACCACCAGTGGACCCGAGATCAGGTTGGCCAACTCCAACCCCGATACCCCGGGCATTTCCACGTCCAGAAAAACGACATCCGGCGTGAGTTTTTCGATCAGCGGCAAGGCTGATTGGGCGTCGCCGGCCTCACCCACCAGTTCGGATTCGGGATAGTTGGCAAGCAGCTGAACAACGCCCCTTCGGGCCAGGATTTCATCGTCGACCACAACCACGCGCACGGCATTGCGCTCATTCATCTTCAGCCTCCTGAATCGGCAACCGCAGGCGCACTCGGGTGCCGCCTTGCGCCGGAGAATCCCACTCGCACGACTGGCGTTTTCCGTACAACTGTTGCAGCCGCGCGCGGGTATTGCTCATGCCCACTCTTTCGGGGCTTTGGCTATCTCGCCCCACGCCGTCGTCGGCGACAATGATTGTCAGGGCGCCTTCTTTCCTGCCCGCTTCGATCGTCACCTGCGCCGGACCGGGCTTTCCCCCCACGCCATGCTTCAAGGCATTTTCGACCAACGGTTGCAGGATCATCGCCGGCACTTGCAAATCCAGGCAATCCGGATCAATCCGGACCTCGACTGTCAACCGGTCGGCAAAGCGCACCAATTCGATGGCCAGATAGTCTTCCAGGGTCTCCATTTCCAGAGCCAGACTGACTTGCTGCCGGTTTCCTAGGGCCAAGGTCCGCCGCAGCAGATTGCTCAGGCGGCCAACCATTTTCCGGGACGCCGGAACATCATCAACCATGAGGACTGAAATCGAATTGAGAGTATTGAACAGAAAATGGGGCTGCAACTGCATCTGCAACGCTTCGAGCTTGGCCCCCGCCAACTGGGATTCCAACCGGGCGGTGTGCAACTCGCGCTCGCGCATGGCCTGCTCGCCGTCGAACATCCAGGTGAAGCCACAGATGACCCAATAGGCCAGAAAATGCACGTAGGGAATCATGGTCCACAAACCAAACTTCAGCTGTCCCATGAAGGGCATAGGATTGCCCCAGACCCGAACCTGGCTGCCGTACAGAATGATGAGCAGAATGATCACCGCCGCCATGACCACCGCAATGCCGACATGCAAGGGCAGCACCCGATACCAATTGACCGTATTGGGCCGCCAGCGACGGGCCAACTTCATCACCAATGGCATGGCCAATGCCCACAACCACCAGCGCGGCACCATCCAGATGGCCATGCGCCACAGCTTGCCATGGGAACCACCGACCAGGTTGGCGTGGTAAACCTCTTGTCCCATTTGGATCAGGCCCGGCACCGACCAAAGGGCCACGGCGCCCAATACATACATCAATTTTTTCTGAGTCATGGCACCTGGCTGGTTGGCGAACAATGCTGGTTGGCGAAAAATGAGCATCCATCTGGTCTTCAGGATGAAGCTACCACCCCAAAGACGCCACGCCAACTCCGGTCGTTTCTAGCGGACCAGAGTCATGGTCTGGGATTCCGGCCCCCGCGAAAATTCCATAGCGATCAGGTAAGTCCCCGAAGCAACCGCCCGACCGGCGCTGTCCTGGCCATCCCAGGCCAACTGGTGTTCACCGGCTTGCATTTCACCGTGGTGCAGAACCCGAATCAGGCGCCCCCGCAAATCGGAAATGCTGAGACGTACCGGGCCGTTTTCCGGCAACGAGAAATGGACAGAGGTGCGCGGATTGAACGGATTGGGCACCGCACCTTGCAGCACCGAACGCGAGGGCAGTGTTTCCACAACTGGCGCCGGAACGCTCAGATCAATCCGCCGCAAACGGCCGGATTCACCGATGTAGAGAAAGTGGCCATCCGGCGATAGAGCCAAGCCGTTGGGAGCGTTAAATGTTGCCGATGTGCCGGGCCCATCGGCAGAACCCGCTTGCCCCGTCCCGGCCAAAACTTCCCAGGCGCCCGATTCGGCATCGACCTTGTAGATCATATGCGTATTGAGTCCCGCCACATAGAGAAAGCCATCGCGGTAGTCGATGTAGCCGGTGCCTGAACCAGGTAAGGTGGCCAGTAGGGACATCTGGCCGGTGGGTGTCCGTTTGTGAATTCTCGAGTCCAGGAAGTTGGCCAAGTACAGGTTTTCGTCCGGATCGACGACCAAACCATCCGGCCCGATGATCTCTGGTCCATTGGCCAGCAGGATTTTCGTGTGGCTGACGAGGTCGACCCGGTAGATTGCGCCCCAAATGTAGCTGGCCACATAGATGTAGCGGGGGTCGTTGGAGGCCGCGATGCCCGTTGGCCCGGCAATATTTGAAATCGTGGCGGAATGGGTGCCATCCGGGTTCACTTGATGAACGGAATGCTGATTGTACAACGACATGTAAAGAGTGCCGTCGGCCGTCACCGCGCCACCGAGCGGGCCGCTGGCGGGAATGGTCGCCATGGTGGAAAGCACTCCTGTGGGCGTGACTTCATAGATCACGTGCCCACCGGGGCTGCTGGGCATGTAGATCTTGCCATCGGGTGCAACCGAGATGTCCTCGAAGTTGGCTGGAGCCGTGAGAAAGGTCGAGACGGTGGCGCCCGTGGCCGACGCGGCCCACAATATGGTCAATGCGATCAGTATTGACGGCAGTTGCTGCTGGTGAAATCCGTGCTTCATGAAGACTCCTTATTGAAGTGATTCTGGTCTTCAGAATATTACGGAGTTTTGAACGGGGGTGGCTGCCTGTTGCCGCGAGTGGGATCGTGGTTGCCGGAAACGGGATCTCAGCAGGTTCAGAGGGGCCGGAGTTCAGTGCCAAACACCGGCGGGGCCCGCCCAATCAATCGGGCCGGCCCCAACTCTGCAGCTCCGAAGGTGCCCTCAGGCCCGCACACGACCTGGCAAACACCGCAACCACATCAGAAGCCAAAGTGCGGCGAGAAATCCGAGAGGACGCGCGACTTCCATGGCTTCGCCATTTGTGGCGTGGGTGTAGGCCGCCCCGAGCATGATCAAGGACAGCCCCATGATAGCAAAGCGGGTGATCCTGGGGATCAACAAGCCAATCCCACCCAGCACTTCACTGACGCCAATAAAAACGGCAAACCAAGCGGGATAGCCCCAGCCGGCGAACATCTCGGCCGCGCCGCCGCTGAACTTGCCGGCACCGGCCATGATGAACACGGCGCCAAGCACGACAGCCAGCACCCACCCGGCGATATTTTTTCCCTTGGACATTGTATTCCTTTCGAGGAGTGAATCTCTCCTCTTAGCCTACGGAAACATCCTCGGGTTGTTGCACACCAGCGGGACGGCCCTAGAGCGAAAAATACTGGGAGATCTTCACCATGAAGATGTCTTCGCCCGGGGCGTCCAATAGTGATTCGGCATCGCGTCCAATATCGAAGCTGCCCGGATCGGCAAAATTCACCCGATCCTGCGTCCACACAAAGAAGAACGTGCTGCCCGCCCCGTATTCCCAGCGCATCACCAGATTGACCTTCAGCGATTTGAAATTGAAATCGCGGTCGGCCAAGCTGAACGTCTGGCTTGGATCGGCGCCATTGGGCGTTACCAGCCAGGGGTTGTCTTCATCCAGGTCAGGACGGTGAGCGATGGTCGAACCGTTGTCCTGGCCGAAGATATTGAAATCGCGGGTGCCGGGCTCTGCCAGTTCTTTGTGTTCCGTGTAGTGGCCGCTGGCAAAGAGAGGCTGCACGTAGGCTTGCAACGTCAGCTTCGGAGTGAAGGTCCAGTCGATGCGGGATTCGATGCTGAATTGCCGGTATTCCAAGTCCGAAAAAATGTACCGGTTACCGTAGGTGCTGGTCATCGCCGCATCAGCGACCGTATCGTAATACTGAGCGTCTTCCAGATCCCAACGGTAGTGGGGCCCCACTTCGAAACTCAGATTGCTGGACGGTTTGACTTGCAGGGAGATCCCGCCACTGGCGATGCGACTGCCCGCATCATCACCCGACATATAAATGTCAGCGCTGGTGACGATTTTCTTGCGGCGATCGGTGCTGACCGAAAGGCTGAATTCGCTGCCGGGGGCCGACAACATGTTCGGACCACCGCGGGTCAGCCGCGGGGCATTGGCAACGGGGTTGTGAAACACATTGGCCTGGATATTCCAGTAGTTGGCAAACTGGGCCCAATACCACGACCCAAATCCACCGCCATTGTGCAAGCCGCTCGTATCCCAGGTTCGGTACGTCGCCAAATTCACTGTCTGATTGCGAAAAACGGAGTTGGGCTCCAGCCAGCTATAACTGCCCACCGCCGATGAGTTGATCACATCGGTGTGGCGCATGAAACCCAGATCGTTGATGTCGTATCCGGGCGAAGAGTATCCGGCTGAAGTATTGAGGCGCCAGCGCCCTGATTGCTTGTTCAGCACCAGGCGGCTGATCCAACCATTGAGAGAAGTGGCCTCCGGATCGTAGTTCAGGTGATCGGCATCGGGTCGTTGAAAATAGTGCCGGGATGAGCTTTGCACTTTTTCGATGGCCTCTTTGCTGCCCGTCAGGTGACTGCCACTGAGGTAGCCTTTGAGTGCCCAGACGCCATCTTCATCCAGGTTGAGCCACCCATCAATGCCTCCAGTCAACGCCCGCCGGTCCAGAAGAGCCTGCCCAATCGGGTCGTCCAAATCACGTGCCGTATGGGTCAGCATGACGCCCAATCCCTTGCGCCCTTCGTCGCGGGTGGTTTTGGCCCGGACCACTGAATAGTTGGCGAAGGGTTCGACCACCTGGTCAAAGCGATCGCCGTCGAGATCGAGGTGGGCTTTTTCCCGGGCGGTGAAAGCCGTGATGGCGCCAATCGATGTTTCGCCAATCTTGCCGCTAATTTTAGTAGCGCCCAGAATTGTTGTCGCCTGGGGCACGTCGGCAAAATCATGGTCCGCTTCGACCCCCAACTGCGGCGCCCGGCCAACCCGCCGGCTGTAAAAGACCAGAGGGTCCATCCAGTTGAAATTCCAGTTGTTGTTGATGCCCTCGCGGCCAAAGCGAAAAATGTTGGCATCTTCGACAAAAAATGGCCGGCGTTCCTGGTAGAAGGTCTCTGACGCCGACAGGTTCACGACCGCGGGGTCCACCTCGACCTGACCAAAATCAGGATTCACCGTGGCGGTCATCGTCAGGTTGCTGGACAAGGGCATTTTCAGATCCAACCCGACATTGCTCGACAGGTGCAGATCGTCCTGGAAGGGATCACCGGGCTCGACTTCCAGGGCTTCAGCTTTGCCCAACACATAGGGCCGCAATTCGGCCTTGTTCTGGGGCTTGATGCCTTTGATGCCAATGAGATCCGGAAAACGGGATCCGTAGCCGGCACCGCCGCGCGGGTTGTGGAACAGCTCGGCCCGTTCGTTGAAGCGCAAGGTCCGGCGGGAAAAATTCAGGCCCCACACCTGTTCCTCCGTATCGGGAAACTTCAATTGCGAAAAGGGAACCCGCATCTCCAACGTCCACCCCTTGTCGTCGATGGTCGTCGCCACGTCCCAGACGCCATCCCAGGATGAGTCGTCCCAGCCGTCGTTGTAGAGCGCGGCATCACCGATGACACCGGCGGGGTTGATCGAAAACGAAAACGCGTTCCGGTCGTCATTAAAGGTGTCCAGATTGATGAAGATCCAATCGGAGGACGGCCAGGTGTCGCGCCGCCCTAGGCGGGCGTCGATGGAGTCGGGCGCACTGTCAAACATGCGCGCTGCCACATACAGCGCCTCGTTGTCATAGGAAATCCAGAACTCAGTCCTATTGCGGGGCGCACAGCCGTTATCAGGCGAATTCTGGATCAAGCGGCTCTCACCCGGTTGCTGCCAGTCGCTTTCGGTCAGTCGGCCGTCCAGTTTGATATTGTCGCGCAACGGATAGGCCCGAACCTGTGTCGGCACGGGGATCAAGGCCGGATCGCAATCCCAGGCCTCGCTGGTCTCGACTTCAGATTGGGCCAAGGCGGCGGCAGACAGAGCGAAAGTCAAAAAGAGGATGACTAAGGAACCTGTGCGGGCGGCATAGCGGATGGACATTCCGGACCTTTCGGGCATGGGGTACAACCAAGGTCGCGAGACATACCGGCCGGGGAAGCGGTTCTCGCAGGCACGGGCCGGCCTCGCCGGCGCCGTCAAGTGTATGACGCTTCTCAGAGGCAAATGGTTGTCTACATTTTCCGGTTTCGGAGAATCCACCACAACCGGTATTGGAGTGCCAAGCAACGGGTTCAACAATTCGGATTTGGTTGCAACAGATGTATTGAAAAATTGTGCTCACCAGATCAGGCATTGATAGGCTGATTCCGAGTTTGGTCGACATACCCCACAATTCTGGTATAATGTTTTCATAATCACCTATTTGCTGCCCAGCGCCAAGGAAGACACCATGAGACGTCCGCCCTTATTCCGAATTCCCACACTTCTATGCTCACTCGTATTGCTGGCATTAATCGCGCCACCGACCAGCGCGACGCTGCCGCCAGATGCCGTTCAATTCGTGATCATCACCAACACGGAGCTGGCACCGGAATTCGAAACCCTGGCCTCCTTCAAATCGGACATCGGCATTTCATCACGGGTCGTCACTCTCGATTGGATCAGCGCCCACGTCGAGGCCGGAGCGGACTCGGCGGCCACCGTTCGCAGATTTCTGCAACAAGCCCACGTCCAATGGGGAATCGAGTACGCCTTGCTCGGAGGCACGATCGACCTGATTCCGACACGCTGGGTTCACAGCAGCTTCTACCCCACCATTATTGGCTCAGACGTTCCCGCAGATCTCTACTTTGCCTGTCTGGACGGAGACTGGGACGGCGATGGTGACGGCTTCTACGGCGAACCCTTTCAGAACACTTCCGATCCTGGTGATGAAGCCGATATGTTGCCCGAGTTGGCTCTGGGCAGGGCACCGGTGAGCACACCGGCTGAAGCCGCATTGTTTGTAGCCAAGTCGCTCGACTTTCATATCCACAGCGGTGTGATCGGCTTGCCCCGGGCGCTGCTGGAAGCAGATGTGATATTTCCCGGCAGATGGGCCCCAGGAGGGTACATCATTCTCGATGGTGCGACAGAAGTGGAACAACTGCACGATGAATTGACCGTTGCCGATCCGCCATGGCTGGTGGATCGATACTATGAAAACCACACGAGTTATCCGGATGCGCTGAATGCCACAGCCGGCGCAGTTTTAGACGCCATGGAGACCGGTGACTATCGCCTGATTCACCACTTTGCCTTTATCCATGGCGACTCGCTTGAGGTTGGCCAGGGCTACATATCTGGCGATCAACTGTCGCAACTGACGAACCCGGCGCCCTTTTTCCTGGTCACTCTGGGCTCCAACGGCGCGGCGCTCGACGGGCCTTCGCCCATCGTCAAAACTCTGCTGGCTCCAGCCGGAGGATCCGCCATCGGGTTGGGTGGGACGCGCCCAATGTTTCCGAACAATACGATCGACTACTACGACTTGATCTACCAATACCTGGTGAATACGGCCGGGGCGCGCATCGGCGACGGCCTCAAGAGCGCCTTCACTGATCTGGTCGCTTTTACCAATCAAAACTACGTCCATCGTTACACTCATCTGACCCTTATTCTTTTGGGTGATCCGACGTTGCCATTTTCGGCCACCGAGGTACCCGTGTCCAACGAAGACCACGACGCCGATTCTGATACCGATACCGCAGACAATGAACTCCCAATTGTTCACCAGCAGGCAAGCCTGACTGTGGCGCCCAACCCCTTTAATCCCCGGTTGGAAATTCGCGGCCAGTTGCCGACATCCGGTCATGTGCGGACGACCGTTTGTGATGTTCGCGGCCGAGAGGTCCAGGTACTGTTCAATGGTCAGCACGCAGCGGGCGAGGCCAGGTGGCGCTGGAACGGGCAAGATGGTGCCGGGCGGGCCGTCGCTAGTGGCGTCTACCTCGTGCGGATGGAGACCGGATTGCGGATTGTACACAAGGCCGTGACTTTAGCACGGTAGGAGAACTTGGCAGCTATCGTTCAGAGTCTTGTTTTTACTTCGGCCCCGCCAAATGGTGGGGCCAATTTCTACTCACTTCCGCGCCCTGAGTGCCGATATCGAATAGCGTGGGCTCTCCCTTTTTCTCGAACGGCCCCAGATTTTTTTAATAGAAATGAGCAACATGTTTCGCCTGATATCGCTCGCCATCGCCCTGTCCATCTTTGGCCTGTTGGCCGGATGCAGTTCCTCCGACGTTGAGCAACCGCAACTGCCGGCCTTCACCAATCCCTTGCTGGAAAGCGGCGACGCCCTGGCTGGATCTCAATGGAATGACCCCCACGTTTTACAGGTCGGCGACCAGTTCGTGATGTACGCCTCGGCGGATATTGGCTGGGACGGCTTTGTCAAAATCTACCGACTTGTTTCACCGGACGGATTTTCATGGACCGCCAGCCCCGCCAACCCGGTGTTGGAAAAATCGGCCGTGGGCTGGGATAGCCACAATACCGAAACTCCGGCGGCCGTCTTTTTTCAAGGGCAGTATCATCTGTTCTATACGGGCTACGACGTGGCCTATGACTACGCAACCGTGGGTGCGGACAGCATCTCGGGCACCTTCGATGACGACAACGCCGTCAAACATTTCAAAATCGGCCACGCGGTTTCCGGCGACGGCATCACGTTCGTCAAGCAGCCCTTTGTCGTGGAACCAACAGCCCCCTATATGGCGCCAAATTTCGATTTCAACCAAAGCCTGGTTGGAGAACCCGCGCCAGTCGTCTTCAATGACAAACTGTACCTCTATTTCACGGCCATTGGGGCCCACGCCGAGGTCAATTCAACCTGGCAAGTCATCGGCCTGGTGACTACCGCAGACGGAACCACCTGGGACACGCCACGCTCGGTGCTCAAACCGGACCTTTCGGTCTACCCGCGGGAGCAGTACATCGGCTATTCCACGCCCAACGCGGTGGTCGTAGGCGGCGCCATGCACCTCTACTACGATGTGGCGCTGGACTCTCCGTGGACTCAGGTCAAGTTGCATCACGCTGTCAGCAACGATGGGGAATCGGCCTGGACTCAGGATGGCGCGCCTCTCTTTTCCCGAGAAGATTTTTCGTGGACGGCAGCTGAGATCCGGTCGCCTTCGGCGCTGGTTCGGGGCGACCAGATGCACCTCTATTTTGCCGGCCACGTGATGACGCCGGAAATCAACCTGGCCATCGGTCTGGAGATTCTGCCACTGCCCTGAACAAGGGCCCATGGCAAAATTATTCGTCGCAGTCCACCGGAATGTCCAGATTCAGGGTCACGGGGCCCCAATCTGCATCTCCGTGCAGAAACGCGGGCCCCCAATAATCGGTGACCAGGGCGGAATCGAGAACCGAAACCGCACTGGCTGACATCCGGTAGTCGCCAGTGCTCAAATCTTCGAACCGGATCTCACCCAAGGTATCAGCCACCGCCTCGCGCAGGATCGCGAAGCCCACACCTTCGCGGCGCCAGAGCGCAACCGCCGCCCCGGGAGCAATGTCTTCGGCAGTCAAATCATTGACGGCGACTTCAAGACTGGCACCGCCAACGATGCCATGAAGCTCCAATCCCACTCCAGTCACAGAATTGCCGTAGGTCATATCGATGGAAGTCCCGTGGGAGATGTGTGAAAAGCGAATGTCCACACCGGAACTGTCCAGCCCGGCGTGTAAGTCCCAAACCACATCGCGTTCGATGGAGAACTGAAAGTTGCCAGCCGGGTCGGTTTGGGTGCTATCGCTATGGATTGGGTATAACGGCGGTGAGCCCTCACATTCGCTGTCCGGTTCGCTTAGAAAGACCCACGCGGTGGCAGCGGGCAACCCGGATGCGCCCAGCACGACATTACCCGCAAGAAGCTTGCCGCCATCGTCTGGCTCAGTAGGGCCGTTGTCGCAACCCGCTGGAAAGCCTAACAACAACCCCAAGCCCAGCAATGTCAGGGCAATGGACAAAAAAAGCCGCACGTCAGATTCCCCCTATTTCACGATCTGCCCCACTTCTCTCTTGAGGCCTTGAATATTACAATCATATAGGCAAGGAACCAACCGCTACCGCGTCCTTACAATTCCCGTTTTTTTCTGTAGGTTGGAATACAATTACCGCCGGTGGGTTCTTCAGGAATAGAAAAAGGACGCCTCCACAGAGGCGCCCCTTTTTATAAACCAGATTCCGAAAGAATTCGGTCTAGAAGAACCAACCCAGGTTGGCGCTGATGCTGTTGCCGTCGCCGACCATATTCAGGCGGCCTTCCAGGCTCAGGTTGGGCTTCAACTTGGTGCCGGCGCCCAAGGTGATGCCAATTTCCGTCTGCGTATCGGAAACGCCACCACCGAGGTCGATGCCCGATACGGTCGGGTAGTCGATGGAAAGCTTGGCCATGACCAGGCCCAACCCACCCAGCAGGTAGATTTCCGAGTCGGCCAGATTGTACTGAGCCAAGGCAGTGATAGGAATCTGGCTGGCCGAGACATCAGCGGATTCGCCCAAGAACGAAAAGTCTTCGGTGGTGAAATAGATGTAGGAAACCTCACCGCGGAAGCTGAACTCCGGAGAGTGCGGCACCAACACACCAATACCAGCACCAATACCGAGGTTGGCAAAGTCACCAAAATTGCCCATGGGCAAGGCAACGATGCCTTGGCCGTACCATTGTTTTTGCTCAAAATCGAGCGCGGCAGCCGGAACGGCAGCCATAACAGTAACAAGGGCTACGAGCAGAAAGATTCGTTTCAACATGGATTGCTCCTTCAGGGGTAACGTGGCGATGATCACCATTGAGAAAAGCCTGGTGATGGAAAACCGCGGTTTACCAACTGCCAGGCTCGAGTTTCGACAGCATACTAGCACCGCGTTCCGATTCTCGCAACAGCTTACCAAACCTAAAACTGCAAAATATTTTGCAACACCAGTGCCTGTCGCAACAACTCCTTTTCTATGTTCCAATCAACCTCAGCATACTTTCATGGAAGTTGCCCTCATCGATACCAAGGACATCATTCAGATTCTCAAAGAAGGACTCGCCCTTTGCACCCGAGTATATGAGTTTGAGCACTCCTTCAAAACTGCCTTTGTTCAGGGCATCCTCGCACAAGAACGCACCCATGACGTAGGCAGAGAAGTGTCGGTTTATCGACGATTTGCGGCCCTTCTTGAATTCCTCCAGAAAGTCCAGCGCCGGCCGTTTTTCCAATTCATCACGAAACTGTGATTTAAGCTCATCAAGATTATCGTAGCTCAGTCCATACCCACCATAATAGGTCGCGAGCCCCTCAACGATCGGCCGGTACATTTGCTCTTCATCGGGCAAATTGTAGCCGAGGAAATCGCCGACATAGCCAAAAATATAGTTCTCATTGGCGGTTCCGGTCACATAGGTTGAGCCCCCGTTGTCCGTAAATCCCAAATCGTAGCAGAGAAAATTGCATTGGCGGGCGCTGTAGAGAAAACCGTAAGACTTGAGCAACTCGTCCAGGTCCTGAAAGCAGTAGTAGTCCAATTCTTGATTTTGGGTATCGGTCAAGGCCGACAATTCCCCTTTAAAGCGTGCAAATTCAGCCGCTTTGATTTCATCGAAATCTCCGCTGAAATGGTAGGTGACCGTGCCAAAAGTCTTGTCATTGAAATGCGCGGTGTTCTCTTCAAACGGGCAATAAAACCGGTAGTGGTCTTCAAATGGCACGGCCTTCAATTCTGTCATCTGATAGATAAAGGGATTGCCATCGCGGGCACCATAAAAACCCACCGTCAGGCGGTAAACCTCACCATCGGGGCTGTAGGATTTGAGGACTGTGGGATTGAAAAAATCGCCCGACTTTGCACCTATTCCCGAAAGTTTGGCGAAGAAGAACTCATACTTCTCCTGGTGCAGAGGATCGACAAACCGGGAGGTGAAGTTTCTTGATTGGGCCTCTGCCAAGAAGCCATTGAGAGATTTTTCCAATAGCTTCGATTTCGCCTCATTTTTTTCGGCCAACTCAAGGTTGAGGTTTCGGTCAACGGAGACTTGTCCGCTGGCCATGTTGCCAATGATCAGCGCGACAATGAGGGCAGTGATTTTCATTGAGGTGAATCCTGTTCTGTAGAC
>JADGEP010000035.1:13713-16259 GCA_016744275.1 Candidatus Krumholzibacteriia bacterium
CTGTAGACAACTGAAGTGAGGCCGATTCAAGTTTCAAACGCGTGGGGCAGCACTCCTACACGACATGCCCCTGGAGGTTCCAATCAAGAAGATCCGGCAAAGCCATCTTGCTCAATCTGGATGTTTGCCGTGGACTCGAATGCCCTAGGGTTGAGCCGGCTTTGAGTCGGCGTTGAGCGGGCGATAAAAATCGCGCCTGACCTCGTTCGTGAACCGCTCAATTTGTTGATCCGGCACATTGAGATGCAACAAGGCTTGGCGCGTCACCTCAAGACCGGCCTCCATCTGCGGCAGCACCACCTCATGCACACCCAACTCGTGCAACTCTTCCAATAATTCGTCCGTTTCGGCTCGGGCGACGATGTGCAGATCCGGCCGCAGCTGCCGGGCATGGCGCGCAGTGGAGAGGGTAACGACCGACGAGGGCGTGGTGATCAGCAGCACACAGGCGCGTTTCAATCCGGCCGCCTCCAGAACCAACGGATGGCTCGCGTCACCATAGATCGCCGCGAGGCCCGCAGTTCGGCAAGCCTCCAAGCGGTGCTGGTCCAGATCAATCATCACGAAAGGCAGACCCAACTGCCGGAGCACACCGGCCACCGTGCGGCCCATGTGTCCTGCTCCCGCCACAACCACGTGGTCCTGAAGTTCTTCGTGCGTGATGTTGATAGTCAGCACAGGTTCAACTGGCCGTCGCTTCCTGAGGAAGCCATAAATCGGTGCGGTGGCGCGGGAAACAAATGGCGTGAGGAACATGGTGACCAGGGTGACAGCCATGATAACCGAGTAGAGATCGGCGCCGATGCTTTCGGTGGCCAACCCCACCCGGCCGATGACAAAGGCGAACTCGCCTGCCTGAAACATGGTCAGGCCCAAAGCCAAAGGCACCACATTGCGGTAGCCGAAGGCCCACCCCACTCCTGAACAGATCAGGCCCTTGATCAGGGCGACCGCGGCCGATAGACCGATCACCAACAGCAAATTATCCTGTACGAAACGCGGATCCAGCAACATGCCGACCGACGCGAAAAACAAGAGACCAAAGATGTCGCGCAAGGGGATGATATCGCTCAGCGCCTGGTGAGCGTGGTCCGATTCGCTGAGCACAATGCCCGCCACGAAGGCTCCAAATGCGAAGCTCAGGCCAAACTTGTAGGTCGCGTATCCGATGCCCAGACCCAGACCCGCAACCGTCAGCAGAAAGAGCTCACGCGAATTCCAACGGCTAACCCGAACCATCAGCTTGGGAATCACGCGCGTGCCGACCAGGATCATCAGGCCCAGAAAGAGCACCGACCGCAAGAGGGCCCAGCCGAGATCAGGTAATCCTGCCCGCAGATCCGTCAACTTGGGCAAGAGGATCAGCAAAGGGACTACAGCCAGGTCCTGCACCAACAACATGCCAATCATTACGCGGCTGGAAAGGGTTCCGAGGCGCCCTTGGCTCTGTAGGGTCTTGAGAATAACCATGGTGCTGGACAAGGAAACACACCCACCGAACCAGACGGCGTCGGTCCAGGGCCAGCCCAGAGCCATGCCAACTCCGGCGGCCACGCCAATAGTCAGCAATAGCTGGAGAGATGTGCCCAGCAAGGCCACCTTGCGCACCGGGCGCAATTCCTTCAGTGAAAACTCGATACCCAGGGCGAACAGCAACAGAGCGACACCGATCTCCGCCAAAAGCTCGATGTCGTGGGGATCGTATATCAGGGCGCCGCCAGTCACCGGTCCGAGAACTATTCCGGCGGCAATGTAGCCGAGGATCAGCGGTTGCTTCAGGCGCTGGGCGACGAGGCCACCCAGAAAACCAGCCGTAACGATGATCGCTACATCAGCAGCGATTCCCATGATCAGCCTCCACTACGTCTTCTCGCCAAGCCAACTGGACCGGCGATTCAGGGATCTGCGCAATACGGTACAGCAGGACTGTGCCGCAAAGTTGCCACCAACCGACCCTGGATGGGCGCAAAACAATGGCCAGCGCCAAACCGCCGCCATCAGCAGAAGCATTTGCGGCTTGGTGGCTGAAAGATAGAGCCCCACCCAGGATACTGCCAAGGTGGGGTCGTTTTTGTAAACCGCTAGTATGAGGGCGTTTTCCATTTGACCAGGCTCGTGCCGCTGCAATTTCTGATTGATTGTCCCCAGAAAACTGGTTCGCTGTGACTTTTTACCGGGATCCGTGTCTATCGTGCGATCCAAGTATTTCCTCGGGTCCCAAAATGAGGTTAGTCCCATGAAAAAGAGCCTTAACGCTTGCTATACATTGACCGCGGTGCTGGTATCCCTTGCCTTGGTCGGCCCCTCGGTGGCTGCCCAACCCAGTAATGAATACGCTCGTGACGCCGATTTGAGGCCGGAGGGCATCCGCCCCACCGGCTTGGTTCTCGATTTGGGAATCGCCGCACCGTCCAAAGGCGACGCTGGCTTCCTGATCGGAGTCAATGCCGGACTGGGGACCTTGTTCTCACGCCATCTGGACCTTTCACTGGGCCTGCGCCACTGGTCGGCAGATATTGACCGTTCGAGCTTTGGCACAGATACCC
>JADGEP010000360.1:0-1815 GCA_016744275.1 Candidatus Krumholzibacteriia bacterium
GTGCACAACGGCAGACCCGTTCGTCCGGTGATCTCGCGGGCGAGGCCCCGGTAGCAGTGGTGGTCGCCGCGGTTGGCCAGCAGCTCCACGGTGAACACGACGGGCCCGGAGGTGTCGTCGACGCGCTTCACCTCGATGCCGATGTCGTCCAGCATGCGGTCGTGATCGGCAATGAAAGTGGCGACCTGGTCGCCGGGCACGTGGCTCAGTTCGCAGCGGTAATGGTACCGGACCTGCGAGTTGCCATCCTCCACTTCAAATCGGGAAGAATAGGAGTAGCCGTCGCCTTCAATGTCCAGATCATCCAGGGACCACGGCCATTCTTCGTCGGCAATGATCCGAACGATCTGCGTCACGTCGATGGGGACAACTTCTCCATAGGGAGCCGTATTGTCACGCGGCGCCGTATGACTGAGATATTCGCGGATTTCGTAGGGGCTGTAGTTGCCTTTATGAATCGTCGTGTCGTTGGCGGTGGGGTGCCAGAAATCCTGAATGGTGTACACTTCGTTGACCACCAACCGGTTTGTTTGGCTGCGGTCGTCCGATACGATGTGCATCGTATCGGGTTCCTGAATCGAGGGGTAGGCCGTGCGGTAGTACTCCCCATACGTCAGGTAGTGGGCCTCCCGGGCGTTGGAAGTCAAAAAGCTGCGCACCGAGTTGGCACGGTACCCACCATAATCAGTCTCAATGGTCATGATGACGACTTGCGATGTGTCCCGCACATCGAGCCGCACGTCAACCAACATGGGTGCCGGTCCGGGGGGCGGCAGCGAATCCGGATAAGCGACACCGGGATTCAGGATCAAGCCGCGCCCATAGGGCAGCCGCCGCACGTGATCCAGGTCTCCACCTTCAAGACTCAGGGTCGGGTCAACAAAGTGCACTTCGCCATCTGAATGGAAGGCGGTGATGCAATGGTCAAAGGCGAAGGGGTTGGGCAGGGAGCGCCGAACCGGTTCGCCCCCTTCGGAATTCACCAACACCGGATGGGCTTCAATACCCGCAGCGCGCAACAGGCCAACCAATAACAACGCTTTGTCTTTGCAGTCTCCGTAGCGGCGCTCGAGAACCGTCGCCGGGGCGTTGGGTTTGTATCCACCGAGGCCGCCCATGAATCCCAGATAGCGCACTTCATCCTGCACAAAACGCACGGCCTGCATGATGCGCTGGGCTTCGGTATCGGCTGTCATCAGGGTTTCAGCCCGCAGGCGCAACTCTTTCACATCCTCATCATTGAGTTGGTATAAGGGCAGGGCCCACTCGACGACATCGCTCCAACTCTGATAAGTGCTCAATGCGATTCGGGGGTAGGGGTCGTACCATTCCGGTTCCGTGGGGTTCAGGGCATAGGCATCAAGGTTTTTCAAGTGCCACAGATATTCCATGCTGCCAGCGGTTGTGTTCTGTTCAGGGTTCGGCGCCCCGTTGTAAGCGCGGTGAAGCAAAGGTTCGGTCGCGGGAGACAGCACCCGTATGAAAAACTCGCCCACCGCCACGCCGTATTGCAATCGATACTCGGAGGCAAACCGGCCTTTGTGGATGGGGTTGAATCCGGTGGTGGTGTAGGCATATTCGATGATATCGCCGCGCCGCACATCTGTCAGGTGCATCACCGTCGTCAATGACCCATCGTACAGGTTGCGTTCCATGCTCTCTTCGCGCTGGTAGGTCTTGATCAGGTCCGCCGAGAGCTTCTCCAGAACCTGGCCCTGCCGGTGGATCCGCACGAAATGCACTTCTTGTGTCTGGTAGGACGGATCAAATTCGGCCACCACATCGGAAACGTCCTGCACTCCGGCGCTGTTGAGC
>JADGEP010000360.1:1825-3986 GCA_016744275.1 Candidatus Krumholzibacteriia bacterium
TTGGTCTGATAATCGCACAGCAGATAGGTGGTGCCGCCAGCGTCTCCCACGGCGCCGTCGGTGAAATCCGGATCAAATTCCAGGGGCGTGACCCACGCCGGCACCGGCCCTTCGGTTGCGTTGCGAGCCGATGAGAATCCGGGATTAAGAGCAAGAATCAGGGCAATCAAAATGAATGTACGGCGCACGAAAACCAGTCTCCAGGTTAGCACGAAGGGAACCGAGGCTGAATATGTGACCGCACCCTAACGCAGTGAACCTCGGTTTTCAACCAGTGCGGGCCTGAAAAAGCCCCGGGAGTAACCCCGGGGCTCAAATTTAACCAAACGAACAGGCCGTCATTCGTAAACTGGAACCGCCTCATGCTGCGGCCACGGCCGCGGCTCGGTGGCGATCTTTTCCTCCAGCACTTCAACCGCCTTCATCAACTGCGCGTCGTGCCCCCGAGCCATCTCGCCCGAGTCCAACTCCACGATGATATCCGGCGTCACGCCTTCGCCCTCGACAATCCAATTGCCCTGCCGATCGTAGATGCGGTAATCAGGCGCCGTCAGTCCGCCGCCGTCCATCAGGCCGATGAATTGCGAAACTCCGACCAGTCCACCCCAGGTGCGGGTGCCGATCACGGGGCCCATTTTGCGCATCTGGAATTCCATGGGCAGCATGTCGCCGCCACTGCCGGCCTGGTGGTTGGTCACCAGGGCCAGATGGGCGCGGGTGACCACCGCTGGAGTCGTCTGATGGGCGCTGTGGCGCCGGGTCCAGTAGGTGTGCAACTCCTTGCCCACCCGCTGCAGGAAAATGTCCGGATCCAGGCCGCCGTTGTTGTGGCGGCCATCAATGATCAGGCCCTGCTTGCGGGTCTGGCCATAGAACTGCCGCCCAAATTCGCGGGCGGTGCCGTTGAAAGTGTCGGGAAAGTGCATGTAGCCGATTTGACCATCGCTGGCCGCTTCGACAACCTGTCGGTTGTGTTCGACCCAGTCGTGGTAGCGCAGCACGTTTTCATTGGCCAAGGGCACGACCACCACTTCGCGCGCGCCCTTGAGCGAGGGCTTGTCGTTGAAGGTCAGCGAGACCTGCCGCCCGCTCAGGTCGACAAAGTAACTGTACAGGTTGCGGTTCGTGGTCACCGGCTGGCCGTTGACGGCCAGCAGGTAGTCGCCATTGCGCACATCCAGGCCGGGGCGCACCAGGGGTGGACGCACGTCGCGGGTCCAGTCGCCAGTCGTCAGGATGCGCTCCAGGCGATAGTGCTCGCCTTCGGCCTGCCAGTCAGCGCCCAGCATGCCCACGTTGACGGTTTCGGCCCGCCGCCGGTTGTCGCCGCCATAGCTGTAGGTGTGGCTGGTATTCAACTCGCCGATCAATTCCCCGATGATGTACTGCACATCCTGGCGACAGACGGCCCGCTCGATCAGTGGCGCGTATTTGTCACGCATGGCGGGCCAGTCCAGGCCGTGGTAGTTGGGGTCGTAGTAGAAGTCGCGTTCGAAACGCCAGGAGTCGTTGAAGACCTGACGCCATTCTTGTTTCGGATTCAGTTTCAAGCGCAGGCCCGAAAGCTCCAGCTCCGTCGGGTCGAGGTCGGTGATTTTGGTGCCGATGACGCCCACATCGTGGCCCTTGGTGTAGGCGACATGATCGCCAGCGGTGGAAAGCTTGTAGCTGGTCACGCCGGCCATCACGGTGCGGCTCTCGCCCTTGGCGAAGTCAAAGACCTGCAGGTCGCGGGCGGGAAGTGTGCGGAATTCGAACCGGTTGTAGTCGCCGTCGATGCTGTCGAGGTAATACAGGGCATCTGGGCCGGCCTGCAAGTAACGGTAATTGCTGGCCGCCAGGGGCAGGCGCTCGATGCGGTCGCCCAAACCGTCGAGATCGATCGTGACTACGACCTTGCCTTCTGCTGCTTCAGCTTCGCTGGCGGTGCCGGCCAGGGGCACGGCAGGCTGGCCATCAGCTTGCAGGGTCAGCGCAAAAATCCCGGTGGCATCCTTGTAGACCATTTCCCATTCAAAGTCGCCATAGGTTGGGTTGAAGGTGCGGTTCGAAGCGAAAAACAGATGCTTGCCATCGGCGCTGAACACCGGGCTGAAGTCGTGGTATCCGGCCCGGCTGACTTCGTGGTTGGCGCCCTTTTTCACATCGTGCAGGTACACCC
>JADGEP010000361.1 GCA_016744275.1 Candidatus Krumholzibacteriia bacterium
CACCAGAGCCTCAGCCAACCAGTTGTCCAGGACGGTTCGCAGGAATCTCCATTCGCTGCCAACCTTCTTGGCCGGGATCTTGCCGTCTTTGGCCAACCGGCAAACGGTCTTGACGTGCATCTTCAAGTATTCCGCCGCTTCCACGGACGTCATGACTTGTCCAAAATGATCTTCTCCCCCGATATAGATCTTGGACGATTCCTTGAAGTCAGGCATTTGGGGGTTCTCCTCTCGGGTGCTGTTGCGATGCGTGCCACATCACGATTCATTGGGGTAAAAGCAACTCCCATGCCTCAGTCACATCAACTATTCAATTCGGCAATTCCTGCCGGAATATTAGGTTTATTAGAAATAACTGGGAATCATGAGGAAGAGACCGCCCCGGCGATCCGGTGCAGGATACCTGAAGATTCAGCGCGGCATTGCAATCCGCAATTGGCAAGTAAGAGGCGTTAACCGAGGGCTGCCGCCAAATCTGCGGGATGGAAAGGGTCGGCCCAGGTGCCCTGTACTCCAAGGTGTTTTGCCCGATCCCGCAGTTTTTCCGGCGTCCCGCCAGCAGCAGCAACCAGGACCAACGGGGGCCGCTCGGCGACCGCGAGGTGGGCCAGGCGGCTCCGCACTGTCGTCAGGTGCAGCGATGGCTCCAGATTATCACACAGCAGGATCTCAGGTGGCAGTGGGTCGCCAACCCGGGCCATCATGCCACCCGGATCACCACTGGTTTCGACCAGGCAACCCGCTTCACGCAGACGTTCACCCAATTGGGCCTGGCGAAATGGGCTGTCCAAAAGAAGCATCACGCGCCGACCGGACAAATCTTCACGACGCTGCGCTTCACCCGCCCGGCCGTACAAAGAGTCGCCAAATTCGCGCAACAAAGCCCAGCGGTGTTGCAAAGCCAACTCTTGCGAGGCGCTCAGGTCCTTGTCGGCGTAGCGCCGGCTCCAGGCCAGGAGGCGGTCTTCGACTTCATCCAACCCCTGCAAGACGGTACCAGCGTTGATGAAGACAGCCAACAGAGATTCCCACCGGATGTCACGGCACAACAGGGCCGGTTCTTCGCCCGCATCCAGGCGGTCAAAAACTTCGGTCAGAAATTCGGCCAGATGGCCCAAGGGAGTCATCAGGTAGGCGGGCAAAGGAGCTGGTGTCTGGTTCAATCCCGCCAACAACTCGCCCAGAACCAGGCCCAGGCGTTGCAATGAAGCCTGTTCGGCGCCGCGGCAGGCATCCGGATCGGACAACAACGCCGCCGCCACCTGCAGACGCCTGACAACGGAGTGGGAAGGCCCCGCGGCGGCCAGTGGTGCGGGCGCCTGCCCCTCGGCACGCAAATGGCGAAGCTGATGGTTCAGCTTCGCCAGATGGCCGGCCAGGAGGCCGGGAAATGATGCGGGCAAAGGTCTGTCGTTCATATCCGGTCTCCGGTCAGTGCGACCGGGCCGGCGACAAGCGCCCGAATCGCAGATCAGTTCAGGGGCACGGCCCCAAACGTATTCAAATCAAAGACTTCTTCTTCGGGCACGTGTTCCAGCACCTGGGCATCTCCCTGGGGGCTGTCCAGTCGCACGGCGCCAAAGGCCGCGAGGTCATGCACTTGATCATGCACTTCGTCCTGCGCTTCAATCGGCGCCGTATCAACGATCGGTTCGGCCGCAAAATCAGACAGTTCGTAGACGCCGTCATCCTCATCGGTGAGGCTTTCGTCACTGCTGTCAGCGGGCAACGCCCCGAAGTCATCCAGATCGTACACCTTTTCTTCGGCCACGGGAAGCTGTGGTTCCGCAGTCTCCACCGGTCCGGCCTCGAACGGATCCCGCTTCACACCAAAAGAGGTGTCGAGCTCCAGGGAAGGCAACTCGCTGCGGTCCAATCCCGAACCAAAGATGTCGGCCGCCGGTTCACCCACCGAGCTGGTGAAACTGGAGTCGGCCGGCCCCTCGTTGGCTTGCGCTGGCGGGGTCACCGCAAAGGGATCAACATCCGCCGGTTGGTGAATGCTGCCTTCGTTCCGGGAATCCTCGTCGTGGGAAAACGGTGTCCGGCCTTCAAGGGTAAGGACTCCCGAAGGCACACTGTCGGGGTTGTTGGAATTCAATTTGTCCGGATCGAAATCCGCGCCGGAGAACTGGCTGAAATCCGTGCCCAGATTCGTCAAGCGGGCCGCCTGCGGAGCGTGGCTCTGAACCATGTCAGCCAGGTTTTGGGCCAACTGGCCAGCCGCCGGGCCAAATTGTTTGGCTTGTTCCTGCCACTGAGCATCATCGGGATCAAGCGCACGAGATTCCAGGTCTGCCAGAGACGATCCAAATCCGGCGAGATCATCGGCCCATTGCTTGGCCGGTCCCTCGTCCGCACTGATGCGGCTGGAAACTTTGCGGAAGTCCGTGGTCAGGTCTTCCAGCGATTGGGACATGGGCCCCAGGCGTTCGCCGCGAGGACCGAGACGAGCCACTTCCATGGCGATCTGGAAGGCCAATTTGCTGCCTTGATCAACCAAACCAACCAGCTCGGTGGCTACATCCGGAGTATTGGCACTGGCGCTGCGCAAACGGTCCAGGTCAGCCCGGATGTCCTTGAAGGCTGCCTTCAACTCTGGGTCCACCGCGTTCTGGGCCAGCTCGGTCGAAAATTCGTTGAAGCGCCCGGCGAGGCGGTCCAGGGACGCGCCCTGCAGCCCCAGATTCTGGGCCGAAGCGTGGTGCCAACAGCGAGCGTCCTGCAAGACTTCCATGAGTTCGGCACTGGTTGCCTGATCTTTGTTCCGCAGGTCTTCGATTTGGCGATGGGCGGCTGCGCGCTCGTCGAAGTAGCGAGTCATCTGGTCGGACAGGGCGCCGACGGCCGGACTGTCAAAGTGGCAATCCAAGTCGGTGCGGGAATCATCGGAGAGTGCTTTTTCCAAGCGGTGCAGCTCCCCTTCCATTCCCGTAAAATGTTTGTATCTAGCGGCTTGCAAACGCCAGGCGCCCAAGGTTTCGGAAACAAAGCTGGCCGCGGCAGGATAGGCACCAAACGCCGATTCTTGCCAGGCGCTCTCATCCTCGAGGCGAAGTTTAGTGACCTGTTCGAGCATGTCTTCGGCCTTGCGGGTGCGGTCCGAAGCGCCGCGCGCAGCTTTGCCAATGGCCCAACTGCCCAGCATGGTCAACAGAACGATACCCACACAAACCAAAACCAGAACATTCAGCGGATTGTTCTCAAGGGCGAGGTAGTTGTTCCAGTTCAGGAAGACATCCGGCTGCCACAGCGAGGCCGGATTGATGCCAAAGGCCAACAGGCTCGCGCTGCCAACACCGGCCGCAGCGACCAGGGTGGAGACGGAGAACAGCACGCCCAGTTCACCACTGGAAATGCCGCGCCCGTGTGGGCTGCCAATGACAACGGGCTCCCGAGGGGCCGCTTCATTCGACTCTGCCGCCCGCTCGGTGGCAGACTCGTCCGGTGATTCTTCACCGTCGAACGACAGGTCGGCATCAGCTGCCGTGGCGTCGCCGCCGGCGTCGTCAAAATCTTCCATATCATCGAAATCGGCGAAACCTTCGATGGGCTCATCAGCAAGAGACTCGAAGTCGGTATCGTCGCTCCAGTCAAAACGATCTTTCTCGCTCATTCCCGAATCCTTTCAGGATTTCACAATCTGGCGTGCTTGCGGCCGGACCAGGCAGGGTCCAGGCATAGACCTCCATGTCATCGGCGGGTAATCGCGAAACAAAAGGCAAATATCTTCCCGGCCGAGATTTGCTCGTCCGGCCACTGGTTGAAAATCGGCCATTTCTGGCCCCTGGGAATCAAAAAAACCAAATATCAAATAATTAAACTGTTTGTTTCCAGCCCATTAGACAGCCAACCCCGCTCACAGGCAGGCACGATCCCTGCAACCTCAGGCTCAACCAAGGAGCCCCGGACCATGAGCCCCACATTGTGCCCAACCGCCACTCCGCGCTGCAGTATGCTGTTTGAGCCGGACAAGACCAATCAGC
>JADGEP010000362.1 GCA_016744275.1 Candidatus Krumholzibacteriia bacterium
TGGTCGACAGGGGGTTCAGTCAGGCCGAGACGGCAGGCCGCAGCGTGTCTTCACTTTTATCAGCCGGCCCAGGATCTTCTCATGAGAACCTGACTCAGTTCAGCGGATTGGCGAGCAATGTTTCGGCAGCCGAATTGAGCACGGTTGAGTTGGGGAATTTTCAAGCGACAATCGTGGGCTGGGGCGGATTTGTTCCCGCCGGCCACGAACTCTACGACCTTGGCACCTGGGCCAGCACTTTGCCACGAACGCGCGCACTGGCTACTCCTGGTGTTGTCGTGAGGGGGAATCTCGATGTGCAAAAGTGACCGTATTCTCATCTGTTGCGGCGTGGTTGGCGCGCTGTTGATCGGGGCGTTGCCCGCCGCAGGCCAGATCCTCTATGGCCAAGAAGCCGCTGGGGGCCTGGATATTGTCGCGACCCACTGGAAGCTGACGGTGGATTCCGATGAGGTCACCGTAGACCAGTGGGCTATTCCGGCTTCAGCATTTGTGCCCTTGGGGGAAAACCTGGAAGGGCGAGTCTATGTCGCGCAGGCGCTGAACACCGTCTCCCAGCTGGGGCAGGAATTCGAAATGAACGGCCTGACTGATATGCGCATTCAGGTCAACCGTTCCTTTGCCGGTGACAAGCTCCTGTTTGGCGTTGGGGTCAATTTGCCGGTGGGGCACAAAGAGCTCAGTATCGACCAAGAGCTGGTTGTGATGAATTATCTGACCCAAAGCTTTTTGAGTTTTCCCGTGCGGCAATTGGGCCAGGGTTTTGGCCTCAATGTGATGGCCGGTGGCGCTACTGAAATCGGCGCCTACCGACTGGGCGCCACCGCGACGTTGGATTTTTCGGGCGCCTACGAGGCCTATGCTGGCGAGGACGATTATAATCCGGGAAACAACGCCATTCTGACCGTGGGATTGCAGAGAGACCTGGGCCAGCGAGTCCTCAATGGTGATGTGACTTTCACCGTCAGCAGTGATGATAAACAGGACGACGTCGCTGTTTTTAGCCGCGGTGATGTTCTCACCTTGCACACCGGTATGCAGGGCGGCAGCGTGACCTCACGCTACCTCATGGATCTCTACTACAACATCCGGGGTCGCAATACGGCCTATGATCCGGCCGGGCTTCTGCTGCAACAACTCAAAGTGTACGGCAACGAATTTGTCGCCGCTGGTGGGTATGAGTGGACCACCACGAGCGGATGGAGCTACGGCCCCGCAGTGGATCTGCGCCTGATCGCTGCCAATGAAGTGGGCCTGGGCAGCTCGACCATTCTGGGTCTCAACGGCCAGGTCTCTCGTTCGCTGACATCGGCGATCAATGTGCGGCTGGCGATGAAGTATTTTAAGGGCTCGACTCAGGGCGGCGACATCGACCTCTCGGGATTCCAAACCTGGATCACCGCAAGCGGGACTTTTTGATTTGGAACAAGGAGAACAAAAGTGAATAAATCTCGCAAATACCAACATTGGGCGGTTGCCTTGGCGATCGTGGCGGTATCGGTTGTCGTGGTGGCCGGCTGTGCTGAAAAAATCACGGGCCCGGGTCAGTCGGATCGCGTGTCGGTAAACATGACTTTTAAAGCCGGCCCTGCGGTTCAGTTTCGTTTGACGGTGTCGGCTGCCGACATGGATACGATCAGGGCACTGATGGGGCCGTCTGATTCCGAATTGGTCACCGTGGTTGAGGTGCCTTTGGGGGTGGATCGTCGATTCCTGGTGGAAGGATTGGACCTCGAAGGTGTTGTCATGTACAGCGGCGAAGAGGTGCATGATGTGACGGCCTTGCTGCCGTTGGATCTGTCCATCGACATGCCGCCGGTGGCGCCGATGCTCTATCTGAACCCTCATTTTGCGACTGTGGAAGTGGGGCGGGAGTTTGTGCTCACCGTATGTGTGAACGATTTGGTGGGGTTGACCAGCGCGGGCTTCGGCATTTCGCTGGGAGACAACGGATCGCTGGGCAAGCTGCTTGATGCGGCTGTGATCGACACCGTGATTTTGGACGAACGGTTGGTCGAATTGGGCATCGGTTTGAACTTTTCCCGTGATTCAGCGACGGCCGCATTTATCAGCGTACAGAGCGAGGGCCAGGCTATTGTGGATGAGCAGGGAGACGGCTGCCTGGTTGAAATTCATTGCAGCGCTCAGGATCTCTGGACGGACGAGCCCTTCGACCTGATTCCGACCCTGTTTCTGGAAAACCTCAATGGCATTGATCTGCAGCTGGGTGACGTTCATCTCGATACGGCGCGGATGCGCCTGGTACGCGAGAGCGGTCCGGAATCTTATCTGGGAACTGCAGGCATTGAAGCTGGCGTGGCCATGGTTGATCTCGGTGGTGGGGATGTCATGTTGGCGGGCCTTACTCTCACGGGGGATCCCGGCGGCCGCGTCTTCGAATATTTCCTGTCCGTTGCGCGGCTGGACCAGAACCTTCAGCCGGAGATGGAAGAATTGCTGCCCTGGTCGGGCGAACAAACCACTGCTGGTTTGGCCCGCAGTTCGGTGGGTTTCTATGGCCTTGGAAACAATTCCCAGGTCGGCGGTGAAGTGATCCACTTCAATGAACAGGGCGGCGAAATTTGGCGCTCGGAACTCGGTGGCAACCGCCAGATGTTCGACATCGCGCCGCGCCCTGGCGGCGGCAGTATTGTGTCGGGTTCCCACTCCAGTGATGGTAACCACTTCTTTTTGGCGGCGTTGGCCGAAAATGGCTCCTTCGTAGCGTTTGCCCCGACTAATTTTTCAGCAGATGAAGAATATCGCGCCGTGGTGGCATTTGATGACGGGACGGTCGCGGCGGCGGGAACGAGCCGGCCCTTCTCGGCGAACGTGCAGACCCTGGCAGTAGGTCGATACACCGTCGGCGGTGAAATTGCGCCGGTCTGGGAACGCGAATTCTTCTCCAACGATGACCGCATGGCGCACGACCTGCTTGTCACTTCTGATGGCGGCTTGTTGGTAGTTGGGCGTACGGGTGCCCTCGTCGGCGGCCCGTATGATGTCTTGGCCGTGAAGCTCGATCAAGACGGATTTATCGAATGGGAGAGAAGCTTCGCCGCTCTCGGCAATGACGTCGGCCAGGCGGTGACGACCGCACGCGACGGTTCCTATGTGATCACAGGTTCGACGACGGCTGCCGGCAGCAGTGCCCGCGATGTGGTGGTGGTCAAGGTGAGCCCGGCGGGAGAATTGATCTGGCAACGCGTTCTCGGCGGACCAGAAGATGATCTGGCAATGGACATCATTCCCCGAGGCGATGGCTTCCTGGTGACGGGACTCGCAAACCCCGGCCCATTCGGTTCCAGCGACATCTTGATGTTGCGGCTTGATCGCGAAGGGCGGTAAATCTGATGGATATCTTTGGCGGAATTGACGGCACGGGCCCCTATGATGATCAGGAGTACCGACGCGCGTTTGCCAACAGCAACGTGAACAAGTTGCAGCGCATGCCGGGATGGGCCGGTGGCCATTTCTACGACCGTGGTCCCGGTGCCGATGGCTTGTCCACCGGTTCCCGGGCCGACCACATGGCCGTTCAGGTCGCCCGGGCCTATCGGACCGCCATACAGAGGCGCGCCAGCGGTAGCCCAGCAGTGCGAATTTTTCTCTCTGGCTACAGCCGGGGTGGTGCCGCCGCGGTCAACGTTGCCCACACCCTCAATGACCAGAATATTCCGGTTCATTGCCTGCTCTTGTTTGATGCGGTGAATCGAAGCATGACCATTTGGCGTTCGGTGGTGCCGTCCAATGTGCGGCTGTGTTTCTACGCGATGCGTGATCCGCGCTCGGGATCCCGAGAAAGCTTTGGCAACTGTTCCACGACCTCCGAGGGGCGCCCTCAGATCGATTTGAGGAAATTCATGTGCACCCATGGCGCCATGGGAGGAACACCCTGGCGCGAGGCGGAATCTGATGGCTTTATTCACGAGCGTGATGTGACGACGGCTTCCACGGGGACTTTTAGCGGGGGCAATAT
>JADGEP010000363.1 GCA_016744275.1 Candidatus Krumholzibacteriia bacterium
CTTAAGACCCTGCAACGATAACCCTCCCGGAAGGCTGGCGGTAGCAGGCGGTCCTTTCATTTGGACTGGCCAAGCCTTATGATCAGCCCATGAAATGGACCGATGCAGCCGAATATTGGGCGTTTCGGGGCGCGACTGGCGGCCTGTCTTGCTTGCCTGCCCGTTGGTCGGCGAGATTGTGCCGTCAGGCGGGGTGGTTGGCGGGGCCGGTCCTGGGCTACCGCAAAGAGGTCGTCCGGAGCCAATTGACCGCTGTTTTTCCGGAGCGAAGCGCAGCGGAAATACGAGAACTCACGGGCCGGGTCTACGCCCACCTGGGCGATACGGTGGCCGAGACTTTTTGTACCGATCCGGCAAGACTGGCGGCGCGGGTGACGGTGGATCCCGGTTGGGAAACTCTGGACCAGGCCATGTCAGACGGGCGAGGGGTGCTGGCGGTGACAGCGCATCTGGGCAATTTTGAATTGGGTGGCCGAATCCTTGCCGCAAGGTATCCTGTATTGGATGTGATCAAGCCCATGCGCAATGCGGTTTTTGATCGCTACCTCAAGGAGAGACGGGAAGGCCACGGCATTTCCACGGTGCCGATGGACGCGGCGGGGCGCAGGGTATTGGCCCATTTGCGGAGTGGAGGCTTGGTGACTCTGTTGGGTGATCAGGACGCCGGGCGAGAAGGATTGCGCACGAACTTTCTGGGGCTGCCAGCTTCAACCTGGCCGGGAGCAGCGCGTTTGGCGGTGCGAACCGGATGCCGGGTGGTGCCAGTAGCGATCTTGCGCACAACCAGTAGCGATCATGTACTACACATAGGGGAACCCCTCGATCCGGCGGGCATGACCACGGCGGACGAGGACATAGCAGAGCTGACGGCCCGGATATCCGCGGCGGTGGAAAAGTTCATATGGGAACGACCGGAGCAATGGTTCTGGGTCCACCGGCGTTGGAAAGGGGCGGCCGAGGCCAAAAGGATATCATGAAATCCCGTTCATTCGATTCCGGCGCGGTGGGTGACACCCGGCAGGGCAGAGGTCTGCGCGGTGATGAGGGCCTCGACCTGACGGCCTGGAAAAAGGTTTTCGAATCCACCCAGGTCCCGCTGTTCATTGAGGACATCTCGGACGTGCGCGAGGTCATAACCAACGCCGTCACTGATGCTGGTACGCGCGGATTCCGCAACTGGCTCGACGCCCATCCCCATTTTGTGGTGCAGGTGATCTCCGCCGTCAAGATCCTGCACGCCAACCAGGCGGCGGTGCGGTTGAATGCGGCGAAATCGGAAGCTGAATTGTTGGTTTCTTTGGAGAATCTGGTTCTGCCGGAAACCCTGAATGCATTTAAGGACCTGATCTGTGTCATCGCCGAAGACCGGCGCTATTACGAAGGGCACTGCCGCTACCGGGCCCTGGATGGGCGCGAATATGAGACGCTGAACAAGGCGTGGATTCCGGCTAAAGGAGACTCGTTCCAACTGCTGGCCCTGGCGACCATCGACGTGACGGATTTGAATGCGGCGAAACAGGCTCTGGCCGAATCGGAAGAGCGCTACCGCGTGCTCATCGAAACCGCCCGCGATGTCATCATCCGGCACAACCTGAGTGGTCAAATCACATTTGTGAACCAGGCCGGCATTGAATTGCTGGGCTTGCCCCGGGAAGAGATCATCGGCATGTCGGGCGCGGCGCTGATGACTCCGGCATCTCAGGAAGATGCCCTGAAAAGGCGAGAAGCCCGTTACGCAGGTGACACCGGTCTTTTTCTGTACGAAACCGAATTTGTGCACTCGGATGGCCGGGCCCTGCCCCTGGAAGTGAGTTCTACGTTGTTGCCGGGGCCGGTCAACGGCATGGGGGAACCGCAGGTTCTTTTGGTCGCGCGGGACATTGCCGCTCGCCGAAAATCGGCGGCCGAGGCGCGGCTGGTCGACGACCGATTGCGGGAGGCGCAGAAGTTCGAAAGCCTGGGAGTGCTGGCCGGTGGCATTGCCCACGATTTCAACAACCTGCTGGTGACGATTTTAGGAAATGCCGAATTGTTGCGCGCCGACCTGCCTGATACGGATGCCAAGCAGGACAGCCTGGGGGCGATCATGGAGGCGGGCGAACAGGCCGCTGAGTTGTGTCGTCAGATGCAGGCCTATGCCGGGGCTGCGCCCTCGAGCAGCGAGGCTCACGATCTCAGTGCGGTTGTTGGTGAAATCCAGCCCTTGGTGCAGGCTGCCTTGTCGGGCAGTTCCCGGGTTCACTTCGAATTGGCGGCGGACCTGCCAGCGGTCCTGATCGATGTGCCCCAAATGAGCCAGGTCGTGATGAATATGGTGAATAATGCGGCCGAAGCCGTTGGTTCGGGCGGCGGTGAAGTCATGATCCGCACCGGAGTGAAAAATCTGAAGTCCGAGGATCTGAGTAAGTGGACCGCCGGTGAAGAGCTTGCTCCTGGTCGATACGTTTTTTGCGAAGTGCGCGACTCAGGTTGCGGCATGAGTCCGGACACGATTGCGCGCATGTTTGAACCCTTTATGAGCACCAAATTTGCTGGCCGGGGCCTGGGCATGTCGGCCGCCCTGGGCATCGTCAAAAGCCACCGTGGGGCGTTCATGGTCGAAAGCCAGCCGGACCAAGGAGCGGTCATCGCATTTTGGCTGCCGGCCCAGGCTGATGTCGCTTATGAGGCCAGTCAAAAGAAGAAAAAGCCGGCCCGGATCAGTTACGACCTGAATGGCCGCACCATTCTATTGGTGGATGACGAGCCTCGCGTGCGGGCCGTGGCCGAGAGCTACCTGCGCCGGCTGGGATGCCACGTGCTTTCCGCCGCCGATGGCTTCGATGCGGTGCGGTTGTTTGGACTGCGTCACGAAGAAATCGATGCGATTATCCTGGACTACACCATGCCCGGGATGGACGGCGCGACGGCCAGTCGGCGCCTGCGGGTGATCCGTCCGGAAGTGCCTCTGTTGATGACCAGCGGTCACGATGAAGCCGAGGTCCGGGCCAACAGTGGAGTCCAGGACCTGGCCGGCTTTGTGGCCAAGCCATACAATCTGCGCCAATTGAATGAGGTGCTGGCCCTGGCTCTCAACGGTTGATTGCGCAGGTGTCATATTCGACCAGAAAATATGTTTGGGCGCCGTGACTTTTGCAGTGTCTTTGACAGGTTGCCGGGTTTGCACAAGGGCTCCGGTAGCGGCAATAGTGACTTTTGGTGGGTTGCTCTCACTGTTTGAACTGGCTGTTGATACGCTGAAATCCTCTTCGAATAAATAAAATGCGGAATAATGAAACCCCATCTCAATATGCAGGGTTGCAGATATAATTGTAAATTAGTCCTGAATCTGTCAGAGTTGTCTCCTGTTTGTGATAGTTGGGGTGGGGTTGTGCTCGCTCCTTTTGTCTGTTCCTGCCAGACTATGGAGTTCAAAATGATTGATCGTCTCGCCAAGACGCTGTTTGCCATCGCGTTGTTGACCATTCTGTTGGCGCCAGTTGCCGCTGAAGCCCGCAATCCCTTTCGCCGCGCATTTTTTGATCGTTATCCTGCGGCAAACGGTTCGGCCCTTGATGACCTGTCGTCCAACGCCGGCCATTGCGGTGTGTGCCATTTCGACTTTGATGGCGGCGGTACCCGCAACCCCTACGGCTTGGCGATTGAGGTGCGACTCGCCGCCGGCCTGAGTGACGACGAAGCCATTGCCGAAATTGAATTCCTGGAATCCGACGGGGATGGTTTCAACAACAACATCGAAATCACCGACATCGCCAACTGGTCCAATACGCCGACCTTTCCCGGCCTGACCGATGGCAATCTGGTCAATGTCGTGAATGTGGATGCGGTTGATCTGACAGGTCTTCTGACGCCCAGTGGTGGCACTGACGACGTGCCGCCGGTGGTGACGGTGCTGGCGCCCGCGGGTGGCGAAAGCTGGGATCCCAATACGGTGCGCACGGTGAGCTGGACG
>JADGEP010000364.1 GCA_016744275.1 Candidatus Krumholzibacteriia bacterium
GAAGTGGGGCAAATTCTGGACACGGGCGTCTATGTGGCGCCAACCGAAATGTTGACCAGTCGCCAAATCGTGGTGCGCGCTACCAGCCGTATCTTTCCGGACGCCTTTGATGAAGCCGTTCTCACGGTGGTGCCGGTGGTGGGTGAATCACATCCGGAGTTGTGGGTGATGGCGAACCCTGCCAACCGGAGATTTGTCGAAGTGTATGCCAGCGTCGGCGACGACCCTCTGGTTGCTGTTGAAATCCAGGTTGGCGGCCAAGCCTTGGCCACGACCGCCGTGGGGGTGCCAGTCTATGCCCACCGAGCCACATTCTTGGCAGATCCATTGTCCGAATTCGTCACCATATCTGCAGAAGTTGATGGTGTGTTGCTTACGCGCACCATTCAGTTTTAGGGGGAGCCGATGAAAATACGAGTTTCACGTACGATTCAGTTGATGGCAGGATGCATTCTATTGGTATTTCTGGCCTGTTCAAGTGAAGAGGCTGTCGAGCCGGCCGTGCCCGGCCCTTCGGTGGAAAGCCGGATCGCTACGGCCTGGGTCGAGTTTGAGGCCGGCAATATTCAAGGGGCGCTGGAAGATTTTGAAGCGGTGTTGGCTGGAAATCCGGAATCTGACGAGGCCTATCTGGGCCGTGCCTGGTGCCAGATGCGCGCCGCCGCTTCGGTCACCGATTTGAATGAGGCAAGAGCCTCCTTCACTGAGGCCGTGGCGATCGACGCCGACAATCTGGATGCCCGGGCTGGCCGTGCGGCGGTGAACCTGGGGCTCGGCAGTGGGGCTTTCGCAGATTCGGATTTCGTATTGCAACGAGACCCCGAATATTCGTTTTCCCATTTTCGGCAGTTCAACAGTTCAGCCTTGAGGATCATTCAGGCCCAAGCCCAGGTGATGCAGACGATACCGGAAAATCACACCGCAGCTCTTCAAGCTCTTGATGGAATCTATGAGTCGGGAATTGACCCGCAGAACCCCAGTTCATGGGTGGTTGAGGGCTTGATCGAATCGTCCTTTGAGGCAGCTGTGATGGCTCATCTGAGCCGCATGGACAGCCTTTGGGCCAGGGGAAGTTTGTAATAGACCTCGGCAGTTTCATGCACCCCTGCCACCGGTATCTGGCAGGGGTGTTTGCTACCGCAACCGGGCTTGATTGAGCTCCAGGTCGGCGAAAAAAATCATCCGGAAAGCCCTCGCCCAGGCTGGCAATGCTTATGCGATTGATATAGGCCGACCCTCTGCCGGTGCAGATAACCGTCAACCGTTGGCCAAAACGCGAGTGGGCGAAAGCCCTGCGCTTGTGCAGAATCGTCCAAACGCCTTGTCGTCCACCAGGATGTGATTGGCCAGCCAGTATCTTAGAAAATCCATCATTTCCCGGGTGATGCGCCGCCCGCTGTGATTGAAATCCCGCTGAAATTTTTCCACCTTTTGCACCAGCTGACGGTGCTGCTTCCGGTGCAGATCGAGGTCCGGAAAGTTGGCGTCAGCCATCAGTTCTTCTTCGGATTCGAAATGGACTTTGGTGTACTGCACCAACTGCGCCAGTATCTCGCCCATGATGCGGGTGCCTTTGCCTGAGGTCATGGCTTCATCCAGTTGATTGACGATGGCCACCAGTTGTTGGTGCTCTTCGTCCACCTGGTTGATTCCTACACACAGCTCTTCGTTCCACTGGATCAGCGTCATCTTCGATTCTCCCAGGTTGCATGTGTCTGGAAGTGGTATCGACCGATTGACTTGGATTTGGAGCCGTGATTTGCGGAGGCTAAATGCCTACCGATATCGGGCTTTTATGGTGCTCCAACTCGTGAGCTCAAGACCAACGGCGGGCGGGATGATGTTCACCGTCACCGTGTCGATCCAGCCATCGCAAAGGGAATGTTCGTAGGACACGGATCCGCCCAGGCTCAGATCAGTGAGGTTGCCGGAAATGGTCCATGGATAGAAACCCGGTGCCAGATCGCTGATGCAAAAGCCATCGGCAATGGATTCGCCCACGTCGGTATTATCCAAGCCATTGATGTAGATCGACCCATTGGCGGCCGTGACGGTCACGTGGAGCATGACGGTGAAGGAAAAGTGCCCGGCGCCATCGGCGGCGACTGTAGCGGGGGCGGTGAGTTCGTGAGCCGAGGCGGCGCCGACCGACAGAGTCAGCAAGGTGATCATCAATAACGCAGTTTTCATATTATTCCCCCTGAGAAACGATTCCAGAAAACGACAAAGGCAACCACGCGCAATGTGCCGGCATCGACGTGCATTCGCCTAAGACTGAATATACCTGAATTGGCGGTTGTGAGCCACTTTGGCGGGCTCTGTCATTGGGCTTCGCAGCCGATGATTTGGGTTCCTGAATATTCAAGTCGTTGATCGACAGGTATTTAAAAAATATAAAATATTTTATTTAAAAACATGGTGAAAACTAAACAATAAATTATATTGTTCCCATGAGTAAAACAAAAAGCACAACCATACAAGTCACCGGATCAGCCCAACGGTCCGCGCTGGCTTCGCCCCTGAGACTCGAAATTCTGGGGCTGTTCACCAATCCGGAACCGATGGCCATCGCCGACATGGCCCGCATGATGGGGCGCACCGCAGGGTCGCTTTACCATCACGTGGGTTTGTTGGAAAAAGCGGGCCTGTTGACCCGGACCGGCACCCGTCCCAAAGGCAAGCGCCACGAGGCCCTCTTTCGCCCCACTGCATCCCGGATTGAATTCGACGCCTCGGCAGGCACGGATGAAGTCATTGGGCAGGTCGTCAAAGCCTTGTCCTCGGGGTTTCGTATGGCAGAGCGAGACTTGGAGGCTGCCCTGGTCAGCGGCAATTGTCGCACCGATGGCCCCAGTCGCAACCTGTTTGCCACCCGGATGCACATGCGGGCCTCGCCCAAATTGCTCGCCGGGGTGAACAAGCACTTGAAGGCTATCGAAGATCTTTTGCTCGCCGAATCGGGCCGCGACCCCAAACCCTCTCCTGACGACGAACATCTTTCGCTCACTCTGGCGTTGCTACCCATCAAGGGCCGTGGACGCACTGACAATAAGGAAGGCCAATAACATGACAAACCTCTCTTTTGATCTCTATGCCCTGGTTACGTTGTTGATCATGGCAGTCGCCCTGCCTCTGGTGGGAATCTGGGATTTTCATCGCCTCCTGCGGCACCTTGATGAAGGACGCGCCAACGCGCGGAAGAATGCCTACAACTGGATCCTGGTCATGGAATGGGGCCTGGTTCTAGCATTTGTTGGTTGGTGGTTGGGGGCCGGCCGTGGGTGGGCTCCGCTGGGCCTGGTGCCCGAGGCGGCAGGCTGGCAATGGGTGGCCCTGGGGCTTGGTTTGGCGGCCACCGCCTTCATGATCGGGCAAATGATTGTGGTCGTACGCAGCACGAAGGAGTTGGCCAAGGTCCGTGACCAAATGGGGGACCTCGCCGGCATGGCGCCCCAGACACCGTCCGAAAGGCGCCAGTTTGTCTGGGTCGCGATCACTGCTGGAGTATGTGAGGAAATTCTCTACCGTGGGGTGCTGATGGCGATCTTGACGCCTTTGACGGGCCTCTGGCCGGCCGTGGCCTTGAGTTCAGTGATCTTCGGTTTGGGCCACGCCTACCAAGGCTTTTCCGGCATCGCCAAAACGGGCTTGATCGGATTGGTCATGGCTCTGCTGACGGTCTACAGCGGTTCCTTGTTGGTGGCCATCGTGCTGCATGCGGTGGTGGATCTGACGAGCGGTCACATCATGAGCACCGCCATCAGGGCTGAATCACCGGACCTCGAGCCCGAAGCACAGCCTACCTAGCCCACGGGGACGGGGTGGTTGGATGATTTATCCAGCCACCCACGTTTGGGCCTTCTCCAGCCCGTCAAAGATCTTGATCGTTCCCTGCTCGATTTCCAACTCTGCCAGACTCGGCAACCGGTCCTTGATGGCCATCAAT
>JADGEP010000365.1:0-1095 GCA_016744275.1 Candidatus Krumholzibacteriia bacterium
GCCCTGACGAGCAGTGGTGAAGACGAATCCGAAGATGAAGAGGGTGCCAGAGAGCCCGAAAAACTGAGCCAGGCGGCACGCCACCTGGGCATCACTTCAGCTCGGTTGGCAGAGTTGAGAGACAAGGCCAAGGAGTTGCAGATCGACCCGCACTTCTTCAGCTGATCCCAGACATTGCTGCAGGATCAACCCCGGGCCTGATTGCGGGCGCCGGGGTTGTCTTTTGCGGCGGTGTCCAGTCCCGACTCGATTTCGGGCACGGGCTCTTCGCAGGGAGGCTCAAAATGCAGGCGGCAGCGGGCCTCGTACACATCGGCTGCACCGACCACCACTTGCTCGGTGGCCTGGGTCAGGCGTTGGCTGAAATTGGCGGGATCGCCACAGGTCATGCAGATGGCCAACTGTTTGGTGACGTATTCCGCGCAGCATAGCAATTGGGGCATGGGGCCGAAGGGCTCGCCCATGAAATCGAGTTCGAGGCCGGCGACGATGACCCGTTTACCGCGGTTGGCCAATGTATTGGTCACCGCGATGATGTCATCACTGAAAAACTGGGCCTCATCGATGGCCACCAGTTCGGTGCGGTCATCGACCAGTTTGAGTATATTCCGCACGTCGGTGACAGCCCGGCTGGGAATGGTCTGCTGGCTGTGGGAGACAATATTCGTTGCATCATAGCGCACATCACTGCCGTGCTTGAAGATCTGAACCCGCCGTTTGGCGATCTGCGCCCGGCGCAACCGTTTGATCAGTTCTTCGCTCTTGCCGCTGAACATGGGGCCACAAATGACCTCAATCCAGCCGGTCTTGCCATGGATGATCTGCATGATGCTCCTTAAATGCTTGTTTATTCCCAGCGGAACAATTTATTCTATCACATGCTCGCTGCCAAGGAAATGCTCTCAAACTGCCGTTTTGGTAATTAAAGAGGCGCTATGAGGTCCAGAATGTGGTCCCGTGAAGAGTTTCGAGAGGTGGTTGCACCGGCCGCCATAGGCATGATTCACCTGTCGGCGCTGCCGGGCAGTCCGGCCTGGGGTGGAAAATGGGACGCGGTTCGGGAGTTGGCGCTGTATGATGCCCAGGCGCTCCGGG
>JADGEP010000365.1:1105-3941 GCA_016744275.1 Candidatus Krumholzibacteriia bacterium
TTGAAAATCGGGGTCAATGTGCTGCGCAACGACGTGACTTCGGCCCTGGCCATTGCGGTGGCCACCGGTTCGCATTTCGTACGCGTGAACGTGCATGTAGGTGCTGCGGTAACAGATCAAGGTCCCATCGTCGGGCAAGCCTGGCACACGCTGCGCAAGCGGCGGGAACTGGGGGCCGACCAGGCGGATTCCTACGTGGCCATCCTGGCCGATGTGCGGGTCAAGCATGCCCGGCCCATGGTCGAGCGGCCCTTGGTGGAAGAGGCCCAGGATTTGCGCCTGCGAGGGCTGGCCGACGGCATCATTGTGACCGGAGTAGCGACCGGGGCGGGCGCCGATGCTCGCGACGTCGTGCTCGTGCGCGAAGCCTTGCCGGATTGCCCGGTATTGGTCGGCAGTGGAATGGACGCTGCCTCCGCTAAAAAGTTTGTCCCGGCCGCCGACGGCTGCATCATCGGGTCGTCGTTAAAAGAGCCCGATCCCGCCGGGGGACCGGCACGGATATCGGTCACTCGAACCCAGGAATTTGTCAGCGCCATGAACGCAGCCGGCAATCGTTAAAAATGTTTCAACTTGAAGGAAGATCGACATGAATATTTTGGTGACCGGCGGGGCAGGATTCATCGGCTCGAACTATGTGCGCCTGCTGCTGGACAATGGCGACGACCGCGTGATCAATTTTGATCTGCTGACTTATGCTGGAAATCTCGAAAATCTGGCCGGATACGAAAGCAACCCGCGCTACCGTTTTGTGCGGGGTGATATCCGCGATCGCCAGGCATTGCGTGCAGTCCTGGCAGATGAAAAAATCGAAGCCGTGGTTCATTTTGCAGCCGAGAGCCATGTGGACCGCAGTGTCGAGGGGCCCGAGGTCTTCGTCTTGACCAACGTGCTGGGCACCGAAGTTCTGCTCGAAGAATCGCGGACCGCAGGCATCGAGCGCTTTGTCATGGTCAGCACCGACGAAGTCTATGGCTCGCTGGGTGCTGAGGGCATGTTCGTCGAGACGACTCCGTTGGCGCCCAACTCGCCCTACGCCGCCAGCAAGGCCGCTTCCGATCTGATGTGCCGCTCCTTCTTCAAGACCTTCAATTTTCCGGTGTTGACGACCCGCTGCAGCAATAATTATGGCCCGTATCAGTTCCCCGAAAAACTGCTCCCGCTCATGATTGCCAACGCTCTGGAAGACAAGCCGTTGCCGGTCTATGGCGACGGTAAAAATGTGCGCGATTGGCTGTATGTTGAAGATCATTGCACGGCCATCGACCTGGTCTTGCGCCGTGGGCGCCCCGGCGGCATCTATAATATCGGTGGCTGCAATGAGATGCGGAATATCGATCTGGTGGAAATGCTGGTCGACCGCCTGGGCAAAAGCCGCGATTTGATAACGTTCGTGAAGGACCGCCCCGGCCATGATTTGCGTTATGCCATCGATGCGTCTTTGATAAGTGAAGAGCTGGGGTGGACACCGAGCCTGGACTTCTCCGCGGGCCTGACCAAGACGGTGGATTGGTATCTGGAAAATCGTTCCTGGTGGGAGAAGATCCGCAGCGGTACCTACACCGAGTACTATGAAAAAATGTATGGAACTCGTGGAGATGCCTCAGGACCGAACGCCGCATCATGACCGCCGACCACGTTGCCGTCCTGCCCGATGGGCGCCAGGTGATGTTGTCCGACGAGGCCGCTGCTCGGCTTTGTTGTGGGGTCGTGGTGATGGACTCGGTGGTCGTGGCAGACAACCCGGCAGTCTGGGAAGCGACTGGCAATTTGGGCCAGAAGTTGATCACGCAGTGGGCGGGAAGTTTGCCCTCGCAGATTCCCGGCTTGGCTGAGGCGCGCACTCTCTACAAGAGTTTTGGCATGGACCCGTCGCGCCATCGGCCCAGCAGTGAAGCTCTCTTGCGGCGCACCCTCAAGGGACAGGACCTGTATCATATCAACAACCTGGTGGACACCTGCAACCTGGCATCGCTGCAATTCCTGCTGCCCATCGGCATGTACGAATTGCCCCTCGTCCAGGGTGATGTGACTTTGCGCACCGGGCGCGAGGGTGAAGAGTATCCGGGCATTCGCAAAGGGCCCGTTCATTTGCAAGGCCGACTGGGTTTGTTTGACGACCAGGGCCCTTTTGGTTCGCCCACCAGTGACTCCGCTCGCACCTGCACCAGTGATCAGACCAAATCGCTGTTGGCGGTGATCATGGCTACGGGCAGCTACCAACGCGAGGCTATGGCTGACAATAATCTTCAGATCAGCAAAATGTTCGCGACGTTCAGTGGCGGAAAAGAAGCTTTCCGAACCGTTTTGGGAGGCGCAGCATGATGAATCGTCCCTCACTGGTGTTGGGTCTGTTCGTTCTGATGCTCTTGGTTCCGCAAGGTGCCAAGGCTCTCAAAGCGCCCAATCCCACCCGGCTCCAGAGTCGGGTTCAGGCCTTGACCGCGCCCCATCTGGCGGGCCGCGGCAGCGGCACCACGGAGTTGCATGCGGCCGCAGATACGCTGGCGGATTGGTTGGCAATCACTGGATTGCAACCCGCATTTGCGGGCCACTGGCAGCAGGATTTTAAACTGCGTGGCGAAGGATGGACGGGTAATGATCTGTCGGGCTTGCAGGACTGCAACGTGGCGGGAATCCTGCTGGGAACAGGCGAACTTGCCGAGCGTTTTGTGGTGGTCGGCGCCCATTTTGATCATCTGGGCCGGGTCAACCCGAGCGGCGATGAGGCCCATTTGCCTGGCCCACAGGAGTACTACCCTGGAGCCAACGACAATGCTTCGGGGGTCTCGGTGGTGCTGGAGTTGGTCGAGTTGATGCTCGCCCGGCCGGACGC
>JADGEP010000366.1 GCA_016744275.1 Candidatus Krumholzibacteriia bacterium
CCAGGTGACCGACGACTTCACCGACGACAGCGCGCCCAGTTTTGACGACAAGGGCCACTACCTGTTTTTTGCCTCCAGCCAGCACTTCAACCCGACTTTGGGCGGCTACGACCTGAAGCCCATCTGGTCCAATATGGACGGGCTGTATGTGGTGACTCTGCGCGCCGACGTGGACCACCCCTTCCCGCCTGAGAGCGACGAAGTGGCCGTGACCGAGGACGAAGATGAAGACGCAGACAAGGAAGAGGACAAGGATAAGGAAGACGGCGACGATGATGGGGATGACAAGGACAAAGATGAGGACAAGGACAAGCCCATCGAGATCGAGTTGGACGGTTTGTTCGACCGCATGATCGCGCTGGACGTGGACCAGGGCAATTATTTTGGCCTGCAGTTCGCCGATGGCAAGCTGTTCTACATGAGCCGTCCCTTCACCCCCGGCGGTGGCCGTGGCAACCAGGCGGCGACCTCTTCGATCAAGGTCTTCAGCATGGAAGATCGCGAAGCCGAAACCGTGCTCAAGGGCGCCTTTGGCTACATGCTGTCGGCTGACGGCAAAAAACTGCTGTACGCCATGCGCGGCGGCAAATTTGGCATCGTCGACGCCAAGGCTGATCAAAAGCCAGCCGAAAAACCCCTGCGCACCGGTGAGATGAGCGCTCGCGTGGATCCGCGCGCGGAGTGGCGCCAGATGTTCAAGGACGCCTGGCGTCAGGAACGCGACTTCTTCTATGATCCGGGCATGCACGGCACCGACTGGGACCACATGTACGAGCGGTACGGACAGCTGGTGCCCTACGTGGCCCACGGTGCGGACTTCAGCTACATCCTGGGTGAGATGATTGGTGAGTTGAACAGCTCCCACTCCTACGTGCGCGGCGGCGACATGCCCCGGGCCAAGCGCGTCGCCGCAGGTCTTTTGGGTTGCACGTTCTCCCTCGAGGATGGCGCCGACCGTTACCAGTTCGGCCGCATCTACAGCGAGGTCGACTGGAACGCCGGCACGCCCGCGCCTTTGAACGTGCCGGGCCAGAATGTTGCCAGCGAAGATTACGTGATCAGCATTGATGGCGTGGAGTTGAAGGCTCCGGCCAACCCGTACAGCCTGCTCGACAATAAAGTGGGCCAGCAAGTCGTGATCGAAGTGGCCGCCAAAGCTGATGGCAAGGACAGCCGCGAAATCACCGTCGTGCCCATCGCCAGCGAGTTTGCGCTGCGCTACGAAGCGTGGGTGCAGGGCAACCGTCGCATTGTGGATGAGCTGTCAGATGGCAAAATCGGCTACCTGCACATGCCCAACACGGCTGTGGGCGGCCAGGTCGGCTTTGCCAAGGGCTACTACCCGAACCTGCGCAAAGAGGGCCTGCTGATCGACGAGCGCTTCAACGGCGGCGGGTTCATTCCCGACTTCTTCATGAACATTTTGCGCCAGAAGATGGTCAACCTGTGGAAACCCCGCTACGGCCAGGACTGGCGCACACCGGGCACGGCCTTCCTGGGCCACATGGCGATGATCAGCAACGGTTACGCCGGCAGTGGCGGCGACGCCCTGCCCTACTACTTCCAGTACTACGAGCTGGGTGAAGTGATCGGCACCCGCACCTGGGGTGGCTTGGTCGGCATCAGCCGCGGCATCCAGTTGATGGATGGCGGCTCGGTGACCTTCCCCGAGTTTGGCCTGTTCAACGTGAACGGCGATTGGGATGTGGAGAACTACGGGGTCGACCCGACGATCCCCATCGATAACCTGCCGCACGAAGAGATCGCCGGGCGGGATCCGCAGCTGGAGAAGGCTGTGGAGGTTCTGTTGCAGAAGATCAAGGATGAGCCGGTGAAGGTGCCGCGGCATGGGGCTTTTCCGAAGGATAAGACCAAGTAGAGTCCTGGTCTGAATTGAGGGCGTCGCCGATTGGCACCGCTGAAAAAAAGGCCCTCCCCGCAAGTCCGGGGAGGGCCTTTATCTGTCCATCGCGCCCGAAGCGCTAGTGGTTAGTGGCCGATGTGATTGCTGATAATGACGACATCCACCAAGTTGATAGCACCGTCGCCGTTGAAGTCCGCGCAGCGGCCACCAGCGCTGACAAACTGGGTCGCAAACATGGTGACGTCCGTCAAGTTGACGGCGCAATCGCCACTCATATCAGGCGAGTTGACCAGAGCTGCGGAGCCGAGCACAACGCCCGAAGCATCCGTCCAAGTCACCACGCCGGGGCCGGAACAGCAGCCACCGGATCGCGGTCTGAATGTCGCGACTCCGTTGTTCCCAGTAATGGCAGTCGCGGTCAGGGCACCACAGACACAGTTCTGGTTGATGGACATCGTAATGACCGACCCCACACAAGGCAGGCCGCCGGGATCGAGAATCGTCACCGACGTGACGATATCCCCTCGGGGACAAACAGCGATATGATTCGGAAACATGCTGGTGACGGTCGAGCCACACTGGGCCTGAGAAATGGTTGGAGCCAGGAGAAAAATGGAAAAGAGTCCGAACACGGACAGACGAATGAGGTGAGCGATGTGATTGGTCATGGGGAAATCCTTTCAAGCGGATGGCGACCCCGTTGTTGCCGGCAAACACCGACACGACAGGGGGAACAAAGGGCATCCCGGCCCCTTGCTGTGCATGGTTATTTCGCCCTGCTTCTCTTACACTACCTTTTTCGTCCGGTTTGGGCAATATGACCTTCTGGAACCATTGCCTGCTCGATCAGAAATTGCTCGATTTAGCTTCCAGGAATGAAAACCAGGCGTGCGTTTACGAGAATTCGTTTTCATGTTAGGCTGTGACCTTCAGAAACCATACATGAGGGGGATATCATGGGTTTTACGTCGCGATCACGTGCCATTATCACTGCATCGGTTGGGCTGCTTTTCTTCCTGGCCTTCTCATCGCCCGGAATTTGCGATGTCGATGAGTCTTCACCTCTGCTGGTCATCAACGCCGGAGCCCTGAGTTCCTCACTGGCTGTTCCAGATACGGTCAACTTCAACTTTTCCCACATCTCTGGTGGGTACGGCCGTTATTTCAACGTCTACAATGAAGGCGCTACGCCAATCACATTGTCTGCAACACCGATGCTTTGTGGGCCCTTTCGCCTGAATGGCCCCAGTGAACCCGAAGAGCTTCTTCCCGGAGATTCCCGGCGATACACCGCTTGGTTTTATCCCCAAAGCTATCATCCCCAGAGATGCGGGTTCTCGGTTGCCGAGGGAACCGGCGCTGTCGGCGTCAAGGCCACCTGGACTGGTGGAACCCACCGGGTTTCACCCCGGTCCTGGAATTTTGGCACCATTACAACCGGACAATTGGAAATGGTCTCCATCACGGTCTTCAATAGCAGTGGATCGCCCATGAACCTGACGCCGGTCCTGACGGGCGACACCCACGTTTTTGAACACATCGGCCCACCGGCAATTGAGCTTGAAGATGGTGGAACCGTGCAAATCCCGATCAACTTCAGGCCTGAAATCTCAGGCCAGTACAATGCCACTCTGGAATTGGGAGGGGGCTTGGACGCTGTCCCATTTTCTGGCGCCAGTGCTGAAGTCCTCTATGCCCTGGATTGCGTGCCGCCAAAGATCGAAGTATTTGACGCGGTGCCTGGGCAAACTATCACCGGCACCGTGCAAGTGACCAACATCGGCGCCCTGCCCATCGACCTGGAACCCTATTCGATCGATCCGCTCGTCAGGTCAATTGCACCTGCCAATCTCCGGCTCCATTCAGGCGGGACCACCAACCTGACCTACACCTATGAACCCATAGAGTATGGCCGCAACGACTTCAAGATCGTATTGGCCCCCACCCTGGGCTTCGACATCAACGGCACTGTTTGGCCTCGATTCGATTTTGGCCCGAATGAAAATCGCCTGGCGCTGTTTTTTGACACCTACACCGGGCTGACCGATTTGACCATCACCCCCGAACCCCAAACCG
>JADGEP010000367.1 GCA_016744275.1 Candidatus Krumholzibacteriia bacterium
TGGTCCTCGCCTATCCGTTGATGAAAGTCAGAGGACTGCGCCCCGTAGTTGGTTCAGGAGTGGCTGGGCATCGGGTCGGAGCAGATGTGGCGGCCGATCGCAGCCTCGAAGACGCCCTGAGCGGCACCAAAATTGGCGCTCTCATCATGTTCGGCTTGGGAACGACCAAGCCCGGATTGGGCGCCCGATTGCAGGTCCGGCGTGATTTCGTAGAAGACGTAGGCGGGTGGTCCTACACCTTGGGTGTTGGCTGGTGGCCAAAGGTCCGGGCCGGGCAGGGCCAGCGTTCGGGCCGGTAGGGAACGGACTAAACAGACGATCCTGCTACCGCAATGACACCCACTGATGACCACACCGGATTCTTCAGGAATGCCATGCGCAAGAACGGCGCCCCTTCCATTGGTGGAGGGGCGCCGTCGATCACTCAAATCTCAAAAAGAGATAGCCACCGGTTTCAGCGGGCCGAGAGACCAGCGTCTCGGCGATCACATCATTCAATTCGGCGGGCCATTCACCGGCCGCATTCAGGTCCCACAAAAGCCAGGTTGCACCGGAGGCGCGCAGTTCGGCAAGATCACCCCGAGTGGGATTCAGCGGCACGACCACCACTTCGCGCACGCCCAGAGGTTGCGCCAGCACGCCGCCGAGCAGTGTTCCGAAGCGGCCCCACGGAGTGCGGCCCACTTTTGGCGCGGCCAGGAAACGGTCCAGGCCCGGCACGGCGTCGAGCCCATAGGCGACCCGCTGCATAGAGGTCGGGTACTCCACCTGGCCGTTCGCATCCAAACGGCGTCCATCAGCCTGTTCCAGGCGCAAGCTTTGCCCCGATTCCCAGATCGCCACTGCGGCACAGCTGGCGGCGATCGCGACCACCACCAAACGCACCACACTCCATCGAGCCGCGGCATGAACCCGCTGTAGGGTGACCACCAGGCAAGGCAAGCCCAGGCCGATCAACCACAGAGTGAAGCGGCTCCACCAACTCGACGTCTGGGCACCCAAGAGTACGGCGGCCAATCCGGCCAAAAGAAGATATGGGCCCCACGCGGCATCTTCCGGCCGGCGTCGCCACAGCAGCGCGCCCAAAATCAGTATTGCTGGCACACCTCCCGCCGGCCACAAATACCCCAGGCCTCCGACGGGCACCGCGCCTGAAAACGGCGCGTCGGTCTGCAACCAGGCCACAGGCGTGCGCAACCAAGCCGGATAGGCGGCCAACCATCCGGGCAAGTTTGCCTCGCTGAAGGCCACGTGGTCGAAGCCGGGAAAAATCACATTTTGCCCGATGGCCACCTGGATCGGATGCACCGGATTGCCAGTGTGTATCAGGCTGCGCAAGTACCAATAGCCACCAACGGCCACAGCCACCGTCATGGCCAGCAGCAGGTGCGGCCACCACGATCGCCAGTGGCGGCGATGAACGAATCCGGTGGCCACCACCGTGCCCACAACCATGATCACGGCTGCTGGCAAGCCGCTGCCTTTGGCGCCTGCCATCAGCCCCACCGAAGCTCCCCATAGCAACGCTCGCCAAATGCGCGTGCCGCTCAGGGGAAAAACCATCAGCAGCGAGGCAGCCAGGGCGCCCAACATCGTTGCCGCCGCGCCCACATCGGTGTAGTTGGTCACGCTCTGGCTGACCACCAATGGCGAGCCGATCAGCAGGGCTCCGGCCAGCCATCCCCAGCCACCCCGAGCGCCCAATCGTGCCGCCAGGACCACCAGTGCCAAAACGGCCAGCGGCCAGTACCAAAGGTTGCAGGCATTCACCAGTGAAGTGGAACCATGCAGGGCGTGCAGAAAGAAGGTGGTCGCCTCGACCCCCATGGGGTAGTTGACGAAGGGGACATCCGAAGGATTTTCCAGCCAACACACGCGTCCGGCCAGAACCCATTCATTGATGGCCGGGATGTGATAGTAGAGGCCGTCCCAGTCAAATGGTGGACGACGCCAGGCCAGCAGCCAGAGTTGGGCCCACACGCAGGCCAGCCAGGCGAGCGCCACCGCGGCGACCACGCGAATAGGCCAACCGCCGGAATTGGTAGCAGTCGGCGCAACCTCTATCTCGGTTCGGAATCGCAGACCGAACAGCACTGCCAAGACCAGCGACAGGGCCGGTGCAGCCACAGCCCAAGCCCCGCCATAAGCGAGGCCCAGCGCACCGGACCACAATCCCAAAAACTGCAAGAGAGCAAGGAACGCCGTCACCCCGGCAAAGAAGGGAACCTCGATCCGGGCCCGCATCACCACTCGCGGAAATAGCTGAGGGTGAAACCGTCGATATTCCAAATATCTTTGGCTCGGCTGTGATCATACCGAAAATTCAGGCCGGTGCTGCCACTGAGGTATTGGGTCAGGGCCAGGTTCACGGTCCAGGAATCGTAGTCGACCAGCACCTGCGAGGGCAGAGGCGTTGCTGGCCCCACCAACTGATACGAAACACCGCCCCAGGAGACACCCGCGCCCAAATAGGTTTTACGCCAGATGTAGTAGGTTGCCCCCAGGTTGTAGGTCGGTGATTGGGTATCGCCGGGGTGCCCAAAATCAAGTCGATAGCCCGCCGACAGGATCCAATGCGGTAACCAACGGGTTACCCCCAGGCTCCAACCGTCAGAGCTGTTGTCACCGTGACTTTGGGCCCGCATGTAGCCCGCTCGCGCGATAAAGCCCGCGATGGAATGGGCGACGCCCAGATCAAATCGGTACTGATTGGAGATCAATTTATTCGTGCCGCCACTCAGGCCAGCGGTCAATGACGTCGCCCCCAGATAACGCGTATAGGATGCGCCCAAATCCAGGCTGGATTCGTCGAAGCGCCCTTGACGGCCAACGTCCGTCCGCCAGGTATCCCGGCCGGGGCGGGTTCGCGAGTAGCGGGCAAATTGGGTATTGAAACCACTGGTATCGTCACTGTTGTCGAAGTCATAGCGGCCGAGTGAGGCGCCCAGTTCGAATGCCTGGTCGACATCATTTCTGGGAAGGGAATCCTGCCCAAAAGCCACAGTGGCAGATCCGGTCAAAGCCACCAGCAGGACAACAACAGCCGCGCGGTTTTGCGACCTCATCTAAGCACGCACCTTTCGCTGCACATCTTCGCGGTGCAGTCTGTCCTGCCAACTGAAACCCCAGCCGAACATGGCGATAAAAACCATCACATTGAGAGGCAGGCCGCCAACAAAAAACATCAGCGGCATGAACAGCAGCGAATAGTGATACATGAGCCACGCCTGCACGAAATACTGCAGTGGTATCAGGATCAACATGTGGCCCAGCATAGCCAGCGTCAGCCCAACTTTGCGGCTCAGACTGAAGTCGAACAGGTAGTACGTCAGGCCCAGGACCAACGGAATGATACCCATCAAGAAGAGCCCAGCGATCATCATGCCATGGACGTACCCGGCCGCCGAGTAGGGAAATTGCTCCAGCCAGAAAGCGAAATACACCTGGGCCGTGGTGTGAAAGAAAGCCACGATCCGCAGGAAGTATGACAACGGCAGATAGCGGTGCGGAAGCACCAAAGAGACGACCAGCAGAATGGCGACAAAAACAGCGCCAATCCACCAGGTCAGATTGTCCGGCATCGCCGCCGGAAAGTGCATGTACGGCATGTCAAAATGAACACCGCCCAATTCGTAACTCACGTTGGTGGTGTAGCCGCTCAGGCCGAGGGCCACCCGCCAAAATTCCAGGATGCTTTGCCACAGCTTGGCGATGCCATTTCGGCTGACGAAGAGAGCCAACCAGAAGACGATGGTCAACAGCACCGAAGTCACCAACTTGGTGCCGTGGCGCGGTGAAGAAAGCAAGGCCCGATGCCGGGGAATAAAGCCCCCGCGATGCCCGCGCAAGCGCAGCAGAGAAACCTGTTGCTCCAGCTTCTGTTCCGGCCCGCGCACTACAAATTCGATTTCCGTCGCTGGGGACTTGCTCATGT
>JADGEP010000368.1 GCA_016744275.1 Candidatus Krumholzibacteriia bacterium
GGTCATGGCCGTGCGCTCATCCGGCAAACGCACGCGTTTGGGCTTGGGCGGTGCCGTGTGATCTTCCTCTACTGGGCCCGCTTCCACATCAGCCTTGTTGCTCGTATTGAGCGGCTGCAGGCGCTTGGAATTGTCCCGGTAAATGGCGACCGCCTTGAGGCCCATTTTCCAGGCTTCGAGGTAGGTCTGGGAGATCTCGGCCACCGTGGCCTCTTCGGGCAGATTGACCGTTTTAGAAATCGCGCCCGAAAGGAACGGTTGCACCGCGCTCATCATCCGCAAGTGGCCCATGTAGTCAATGGAACGCACACCATTGGCCGGACGGAATGCACAATCAAAGACAGGCAGATGCTCTTCCTTGAGGTTCGGCGCGCCCTCGATGGTCTCTTCGACGCTGATGTGGTCGATAATTTCAGCCACTTCTTCGTCGCTGTAGCCCAATTTTTCCAAGGCATCGGGCACCGAGTTGTTGACGATCTTCATCAACCCGCCATCAACCAGTTTCTTGTACTTCACCAAGGCGATGTCCGGCTCCACGCCAGTCGTATCGCAGTCCATCATGAAGCCAATGGTGCCGGTCGGGGCCAAGACCGTGACCTGGGCATTGCGATAGCCGTAGTCGTGACCCAAAGCGTAGGCCTCGCGCCACACGGTCTCCGCCTCTTCGAGCAGGTCGGTGGGCACACGGTTGGCCGTGATGTTGTTCACCGCCGCGCGATGCATGCGGATCACTTCGAGCATGGGCTCCCTGTTTTTGGCATAGCCTTCAAAAGGACCGATCTGGCTGGCGATCTCGGCGCTCGTCAGATAGGCCTGGCCACACATCAACGCGGTGATGGCCGCAGCGTAGTCACGTCCGGCGTTGCTATCGTAAGGCAGGCTGCGATTCATCAGCAGCGCGCCCAGATTGGCGTAGCCCAATCCCAGGGGGCGGTACTTATGGCTATTGTCTTCGATTTCGTCCCGCGGGTAACTGCTGTTGCCCACCAGAATTTCCATGGCCAGCAGCATCACCCGCGACGCATAGCGGAACGACTCGGTGTCGAATTCGCCATCTTCGCGCCGGAATTTCATCAGGTTCAAGGAGGCCAGGTTGCAGGCCGAGTTGCTCAGGAACATGTACTCGCTGCAAGGATTCGAGGCCTCGATGCGATCGGTCGACTTGCAGGTGTGCCAGTCATTGATCGTGGTGTCGAACTGCATTCCTGGGTCACCACAAACATGGGTGCCCTCGGCGATTTTCTGCATCAGGTCGCGAGCCTTGTAGGTGTCCATCGAACGGCCATCGGTCACTGCGTGGGTGGTCCACTCGCCGTCGGTTTCCACTGCGCGCATGAATTCGTTGTTCACGCGCACCGAGTTGTTGCTGTTCTGGAAGAAGATCGAATTGTAAGCCTCGCCACCGAAGCTGCCGTCGTAACCCTGGTCCATCAAGGCCCAGGCTTTGCGCTCTTCGTTGACCTTGCAGTCGATGAATTCTTCAATGTCCGGATGGTCGGCATCCAGGATGACCATCTTGGCGGCCCGGCGGGTCTTGCCACCACTCTTGATGACGCCGGCAAAGGCGTCGAAGCCGCGCATGAAACTGACCGGACCGCTGGCCTCGCCACCGGCCGAAAGGCTTTCACGGCTGGAGCGCAGGGTCGACAAATTGCTGCCGGTGCCGCTGCCAAACTTGAAGAGCATGCCTTCGGTTTTGGCCAGGTCCAGAATGCTGCTCATGCTGTCTTCCACAGCGTTGATGAAGCAAGCCGAGCATTGCGGTTTCTTTTCCACACCGACGTTGAACCAGACGGGGGAATTGAAGGCTGCCAACTGATTGACCAGAATGCTTTTCAATTCGTCGCGGAAGATCTCCGCATCCAGGGCCGTGGAGAAATACTCATCTTTGATGCCCCAGTCGGCAATGGTATTGGCCACGCGGTCGATGAGCTGGCGCACGCTGTGCTCACGTTCGGGCGTGCCCTGGCCACCGCGGAAATATTTGCTGACCACAACATTAGTGGCCATTTGGGTCCAGGAAGCCGGAATTTCGCAATTGTCCTGGCGAAACAGCGTCTCGCCCTTGTCATTGCTGATCGTAGCCGAACGCATTTCCCATTCGAATTCGTCGTACGGATGCACACCTTCGGTGGTGTAGCGGCGCTCAATGGCCATGCCCCGGCCCTTGATGCGGCCTTCATTGGGATTCCCGACCGGCTCAGCGGTATCGAGACCATTCATCAGTTTTTCGTTGGCGGTCTCGTCGGTCATGGTTTCCAATCGTGCTGCAGGCCGGGCCACCGTTTCTGGTTGCATTTCTGGATGCTCTCCGAAAAGGGCACCGCCGGTGTTGGCCTGGATGTCTTGGTTGGGTTGCAATTTCTTGGTTTCTTTGTTGTTGCGATCCGCCATGATCTACTCTCTTTCAGGTTCAGATCCATCTGAACTCCCGCCGAAACAGGATTCGCCTTCATCGTTGTTTATTGCGATCGACCGAGTTTCCAGCGAGATCGCTTTCAGGATCGTCTGGGGGTCTTTTCAGAGACCCTTCCCGCAAATGGGGACGATGCCAAATGAGGAAAAATGAGGTCGTGCTTGATCTTCTGTGTGGAGAGGAGGGCCAAAAATATCCCATATATGGGGGATTCTCCTCAGTCCGACCACACCCTATTGTGGCCATGTGGGGACATTAGGCGTTCAGTTTTTCCGATTCAAAGCAAATATTTGAAAATGTTTTCACCTGCGACCAACCCATGGGCAAAAATGGTAGAATCTGCCGCTAGCGCCCCGGATGGCGCTCTCTGAAGGGCTCAAAAAAAATGGCGCGCCTCCCACGGAAGTCACGCCTCAACCCTGCCGGAAGTTTTTCGTTAAAATCCGTCAAAACTAAAGAATCCTGTATCCCTCTGACCTAGTGTTAAATACACGGATTTGCAGCACCAAAACCCACAAAAAATCTCCAGTTTGACTACAGATATTTGATCAACCGTCGGCCACAAGCCCCTGAACAATGTCGCGAATCTCATCCCGGCCCCGCCGGAAGTCGGTTCTCGTCTCTTCAGGTGTTCCGCTGAATGACATCGGGTCGTCGACCGGGCAGCGGCGGTGGCGATCCGAGTCGCCGGGTATGGGCAAATATAGCCCGGCTTCTTTGCTCAGGGTGATGATCAGATCAAAAGAATCCAGATCCACCTTGTCGAAGGTCTTGGGTTTCTGCCCGGCCATATCCAGACCGATTTCGGTCATGACTGCTCGGGTCTTTTCGGTGATGCGGTAAGTCAACAGGCCGGCGCTCTGAGCTTGCCAGCCTTGGGGAAACAATTTGCCGGCCCAGGCTTCGGCCATCTGGCTGCGGCAGGAATTGGCGGTGCAGACAAACAGGACTTTCAACGGCTCTCTCCAATCACGGACAACAGGGCATCCAGGTCACCGGGCAAGCTGGTGACCAGCGATTCGACGGCGCTTTCATCAAAGTCCCACTGCATCATGGCCGCCAGGAATGCCGCCTCCTCCAGGGGTTCGCTGCCCCCTCCAAAACCACAGTAGGCAGCGGCCAGATTGGCCCCGGCAACGGCCCGCGATAAGGCATCAACGGACTCCTCGGCCAACGACGGCTCATGGTGCCCGGCAATCACCGCGACCAGGGAAGGAGGGAAATTCCAGGCCTTGCCCAGAGCGGCCCCCGCGGTGGCGTGGTCAAAACCCAGGATCTCGATTTCTGCCGCCATCAGAGCCTGAGAGGTTGCTTGAGGTGGCAGTTGCACCAGGTTCTCTTTCAGGGAGCGGTTCAGCAGCAATTTGCCGATATCGTGAACCAGGCCACCGGTGAAGGCCCGTTCTCGCAATGACGCATCGCCCGTGCCAGAGATCAGTTGCGAGGCGCCCAGAGCCGTGCCCAGGGCGTGGTGCCACAGGGCGTTGCGTTCCAAATGGTAGCCCGCCAGGGGCCCG
>JADGEP010000369.1 GCA_016744275.1 Candidatus Krumholzibacteriia bacterium
GGTGCAGGTTGTGCCCAGTATCTCGTGGATGAAGATAGCCAGGAAATGATGTTTCTGGAGATTAACTCCCGGCTTGGAGCCAATTTTGCGGCAGCATACTTTTGTGGGCTTGATTTACCACGTCTGTCGGTTGAACAGGCCGTGGCCATGGCCGCGACCATTGGCATGCCGCAGCAGAACCTGGTCTGTGCCGATGATCAGGGCCGCATTGCCTGGACCATCGCCGGTTCCATACCACGCCGTGTCGGCTGGGATGGCCGCCTGCCGGTCTCATGGGCCGACGGCACCCACCGCTGGGATGGCTACCGCAAACCGGTTGAACAACCGCGAATCGTGGATCCGACCGAAGGCCGTTTGTGGTCGGCCAATAGCCGGGTCAGTGCCGGGACGGATCTGAAGGTGATTGGCGATGGTGGGTACGGGCTGGGAGCTCGTGCGATGCAGATTCGCGATGACCTGCGCGCGCTGAAGGCCCCGACCGAAGCGGACATGCTGGCGGTGCAGCTCGATGACCGGGCGCAGTTCCTGAACCAATGGCGCCCCTTGGCCCTGGGTGTTCTGGACCGTCATTCGCAGGCGTCTGATGCGGCCCGATCCGAATTCTTACGCCTGGTGCGGGATGATTGGTCGGGCCGAGCCGAGCCCTCATCGGTGAGCTATCGCCTCGTCCGTGCTTTTACCTACCAGTGCATTGACCTGGTGTATGAATTCCTGATCAAGGACCTCGTCGACAAAGACGCCGGCTTTCGGCCCGGCTGGTTGCCCTACCGCCACGCCGTGACCTGGGAAATCCTGGCGGCCCGTCCGGCCCACCTGTTGCCCCCGCTTCACAACAGTTGGGATGATCTGCTGCTCACGGCAATCGACCGCACTATGGCGGTCGCCAACAAGACCGAGGGCGGTGCAGCGGCGTATCATTGGGGTGCTCGCAATACGGTTAAGGTGGGGCATCCGTTCGCCAGCTTTGTGCCGCAATTGTCGCGCTGGTTGGCCGCGCCGCCGACTCCCTTGCCGGGCGATTCCTTCATGCCGCGGGTGCAGCACCGGGGCAGTGGCGCCAGCGAACGCCTGGTGGTTTCGCCTGGCCGCGAAGAGCAGGGCATATTCCACATGCCCGGGGGCCAGAGTGGGCATCCGTTGTCTCCGTTTTTTCTGGCGGGACATGAAGACTGGGCGGCAGGCACGGCCACGCCGTTGTTGCCGGGCGCGGCGATCTATCGCCTGGAATTGTTGCCGGCCGAATAGGACTCAACCAAAAAACAGATAGCTGACAGATATTGCCGCCATGATCCCGGCCAAATCCGCAGCCAGCCCGCACACCACCGCGTGCCGCGTGCGCCGGATGCCGACCGAACCAAAATACACCGCCAACACATAGAACGTGGTTTCGGTACTGCCCTGCACCACGCTGGCCAGGCGGCCGGCGAAGCTGTCGGCGCCGTGGGTTTGCATGGTCTCGATCATCATGCCCCGGGCGCCGCTGCCGCTCAGGGGTTTCATCAGGGCGGTGGGCAGGCCCTCGATCCAGGCGGTGTCGACACCGGCGGCGGCCACGCCCGAGCGCAGCCCATCAAGCACCAGGTCCATGGCGCCACTGGCCCGAAATACGCCGATGGCCACCAGCATGGCCACCAGATAGGGAATGATGCCGATGGCCACCTGGAATCCTTCTTTGGCGCCGCCGATGAAACTCTCGTAAAGGTTGATCCGGCGCTTGAGGCCCGCGAGCATGAAGGCGATGATCACGCCGAAAATCAGGAAATTTGCCAGGATCGACGACTGCGCTTCCATAGTGGCCTGGTCCAACCGGCTGAAATAGGTGACCAGCCCCGCGATCAAGGCGGTGACGCCGCCGAGGTAACCCAGAACCACCGGATTGAAGAGCTGAATCCTTTGGAAAAACGAGGTGGTTATCAGGCCCACCAATGTGCTGCAATAAGTGGCAATGAGAATGGGCAGAAAAATATCGGTGGGGTCGACAGCGCCCATCTGGGCCCGGTACGTGAAGATGGTGACCGGGATGATCGTCACTGCAGAAGTGTTGATCACCAGGAAGAGGATCTGGTCGTCGCTGGCCCGATCTTTTTCGGGGTTCAAGGTTTGCAGTTCATTCATGGCCTTCAGGCCCAGAGGTGTGGCTGCGTTGTCCAGGCCGAGCATGTTGGACGCCATGTTCATCACAATGCTGGCCGAAGCGGGGTGCCCTTCGGGGACGCCGGGAAAAAGGCGCCGCAGCAACGGACCAAAAATTCGAGCCATGAATTCGACGGCCCCGCCGTTTTCGCCGATGCGCATGATGCCCAGCCAGAGGCACATCACGCCGGTCAGCCCCAGGGCGATTTTAAATCCGGTTTCGGCCATGTCGAAAGTGCTGCTGACAATGTCTTGCCACACTTCGGGGTGGCCGGTGGCGGCGCGAACGGCCGCGGCCACAAAGCCGCCAAGAAAGAAGAAGGTCCAAATCCGGTTGAGCATTTGTTCTCCGGGGGTGGCCGCCTGAGGCGCGGCCCGTTAGTATATTTGCAGACTGGGTTTAAAATAGCGGGCGCATCCGCGTGTGTATACGGAATTTCAAAGGTGTGGTCATGAGTATCATCTGGTCGGGAACATTGAAGAAGATGCGAGTCGAAGCCGCCCAACCGGTGGCCTACTACCTGAGCGACGGCTGGTGGCAGGCCGAAAAAAGAGGGCCGGATTGTCACCTGAATCCCTTTGTGGGGCAAAATATGACCCTGCAGTTCACCGGCGAGATCCACTGCACTGCTTGCGGGCGCAAAACAAAAAAGACGTTCAACCAGGGCTTTTGCTACCCCTGTTTCCAGAACCGACCCGAGGCCGATGTGTGCATCGTGCGGCCCGAGTTGTGCCACCACGGTGTGCTGGAAGACCCTTGCCGGGATGAAGAATTTGCCCAAACGCAATGCTTCCAGCCGCACATCCTGTATTGCTCTCTGACCAGTGGCGTGAAAGTGGGCATCACCCGCGAACCCAACGTGCCCTCACGCTGGATTGACCAGGGCGCTGTGGCCGCGATCCCCGTGGCGAAGCTGCCCAACCGGCGAGAAGTGGGCCTGGCGGAGAAGCGCCTCAGCGACGCCGGGTTTGCCGACAAGACCCACTGGACCAAAAATCTGAAAGGCAATCCCGAAGGGTTTGACCTGCGGGCAACCAGCGAAGTGGTCGTCGCCTCATTGACCGAGTGGGGCGTCGAAGGTGTGTTGGCGGAGTTTGAACGATTGCAGCACACGTTCGAATATCCAGTGCTGACCTGGCCGACCAAGGTGAAGAGTTTCAACCTGGACAAGGATCCGGTGGCGGGCGGCGTGCTGCAGGGCATCAAGGGGCAATACCTGATGTTCGATGGTGGCGTCATCAACCTGCGCAAGTACACGGGATATCGAGTTGAAGTGAAGGCGGAGTAGGGTTCATCGGGCCTGCTTTGCCGGCTCAGGCTGTCCGGACACGGCGCCACAGAAACGCCAAGAGTATGGCGCCGGCCAGGCCGATCGCGAGGTTCAGCCCCTGGTTCATGGTCAATACGCCTTGTAATTGGGGATGGGCATCAATGCGGCGGGTCAGGTCGAGTAGAAAGCGCAGGGATCCGTACATCAGCAGGAAGACGCCCAATAGAGTGCCTGGTGCGTAGTGCCGTCGGCCCAACATCAGCAGTACGATCAGAATCAAGAGAGCATTCAGGGCCGCGTAGAGGCTGGTGGGATGCACCGCCGCACCATTAGTCAGTTGTGCCGCCAAGGAATTTTCGGGCAGGCGCACTGCCCAGTGCAGATCGGCCGGGCGCCCCAGGCAACATCCATTGCAAAAACATCCCAGTCGAAAAAAGAGAATGGCCAGCGGGCCCGAGGGCGCCATCAGGTCTGCCTGTTTGAGGAAATCCATGCCTTGTAGGCGACAGAACAATCCGA
>JADGEP010000036.1 GCA_016744275.1 Candidatus Krumholzibacteriia bacterium
TGCTTGCCCCACTGCCACAGTTTTTGCTCCCATGATGCCAAAATTGGGACCCAATGGCCCAATGCGCCGAGAATTGATTTTAACTCCTTGTTTTCATCGGCCTCCCGTGTACCCGCCTTTATCTTTAATCCAAATAAAGACATCACTAAACCCCTACATAAAGAACAACCTTGTTCGCCTCGTTTCAGTTGGCCTCGATTTGTGTGCAAAGAGGCCGCCCTCATTCAGGGCCGTGCCCATACTTGCTGATTGTTTCAACTTTGCGCATATTGGAAACCTACCCACTGCCATTCACCGTTTTTGGAGGAAAACCATGTTCCGACGCGCCTCGCTGTTGCTCACTGGACTAGTCATGACCGCCTTCATTGCCGCTTGCAGTGACAACTCTCCGAAATCGGCCACGGCTGACTCGGCCTCCGCTGGGATATCTGGGCGCGTCGAAGCGGGCTTGCGCGTGCTGCAAGTTGACCCCGCAGCCAATGAAGGTGCCGAATACAAAATCTACCGTGGCGATTACGTGAGGCTCGAATCCCTGACCTCCGATCCGGTGACCATTGCCATACCCGAATTGAAGGTCGAAAAAACCTACCCCGTGTCAGATGGCGACAAGGCCTATTTCAAGGTCCCTGATGTTGGCCGCTTCAGCTACACCATCGGCCAACTGAGCGGCACCATCGAAGCGGTGGACTACACGGCCAAGGGCTACCAGGAAGTTTCGGCGCTGGAAGGCCAGGCCCTGATCAAGAATATCGACCCCTTGGTGCTGGACGTGCGCACACCCCGCGAGTTTGAGGGAGGTCATCTCGAAGGGGCCCTGTTGGTTCCGGTGCAGGTTCTTCAGAAGGAGATTCGCCGGTTGGGGACTGATAAGAACAAACCCGTTTTTGTCTATTGCCGCACCGGCAATCGCAGCACCGTGGCGGCAAAAGTCCTATTGGACCACGGGTTCACCAATGTCGTGAATATGCGGCGCGGAATCCGCGAATGGCAGGCCCACAAATTGACGATCGTGAAGTGAGTCCGAATCAGGTTGGCACCTGGTCAGATCGAGTCATCCATACCGCAGTTCGGCAAAGGTCTCGCCGGCTGAGGCCGAGAGAAAATCCACGATGCTTCCCACCACCGCCTCCGGTTTGTGCAAGGCTCCCTTTGCCGCAAACCCGTGAAAGGTGGCGTGAGAAGGGAATTTGTCCGGGTCGGTCGCCCGGGCCAGATCCTGCATATACGTATCTACCACACCGGGCTCGTAACTCAACACCCTGGCGTTTCGCTTGCTCCGCCCTGGCACTGCGCCCAATTCCACTTCTGCGGCAAATGCCATTCCCGCCAGGCGCAAGGCGGCCTTGCTCGCGCAATAGTCCCCCAGCCCGGCAATGCCCATGACCGCCGCACCAGACGAGATGTTCGCGATCAACAGCGAAGTCGGCGGCGGAACCTCGTTGGCCACAAACCCCATCAGCCAAATGGGCGCCGTTGCATTGACGGCAAAAATGCGGGCCAGTTCCGCTGGCGTGGTCGCATGAGTGGCCCGCAGCGAACCCAAAATCGCAGCGTTGTTCACCAACCCGATCCGTTCCCAACGGGATTCATGCAGCAGCGGCACCAGGTGGTCGTCGGCAAACGCGCTCAATCCCTCGGTGGCACCAAGGTCGACCATCAGATGCCGGTAGTTCGGATCATCCAGGGCGGCAGGGCGGCGAGCCAATCCGACCACATTCCAATCGGCGGCAAGCAGGGCTTCAGCCGCCGCTTTTCCCACCCCTGACGTGCTTCCGGTCACCACTGCCAAGCGACTATTTGCAGACATCCCATTCACTTTCTGTACTGCATGGGAGGCCGGGCACTCAGGCCGACAATTCCCACAGCTTCTGAACCGTTTTCCAATTTCTGGTGGTCGCCGCGGTGCCCAACTTGCTTTCGATGTGGGTGTGGGTCAGTTTCGCGCGGCCAAATCCATGGGGATACCGCAGGTAGACGTCTTTTCCCACGACGGCCACTTCTTCGGGGGCGCGGACAATCTGATACAGGTCGGCAATACGGGCATCTGCTGGGCGAGCTGCCAAAAAAGCCACACCAATCAGGGCACCTTCGGTGGCCAAATCGACCTTCCCGAAAGGGCTGTTTTTGAGGATCGCATCGAGTTCTCTATGAGACCGCAATTCCACCGGGACATCAAAACCGAAACGATCTGCGATGGCGTCCTGAATACCCCGGCGCACGCGATCGCGACTGCGATCAGAAGTTTCAAAAACAACATTTCCGCTTTGGATATAGCTCGCGACTTGGCCATGCCCCAGATCTTCATACAAAGATCGCAGGTCGGCCATGCGAATTTTCTTGTGGCCACCAACGTTGATGCCACGCAACAGCGAAACCATTTTCATGGATGATTCCCGGGAAAGGGGCATTCAGTCGGTGCCGATGCAGCCCAGTCTACGGTCACCCAATCTGTTTGGCAAACTCTTCGGCCTCCACCAATGAATCGCTGACGATCTGGCTCATGATTTTTCGGTCCAGGTCAAAATCCTGCTGAGCCATTTCAAACACCGGCTCCAAAGAATCCAGGTCCGTATCATGCCGCAACAACGAAGCGATTTGAATGCCCGGCAGCAGCACCACTCGGCTGTTTTCTTCATCGTGGTGGCAATCGATGGCATCGATCAGGTATTCAGGCAATTTCCAATCCCGGGCCATTTGCCCGCCCAAATCCGTATGGTCAAAAGAAAAATGGTCGCTTTCCAGAACATGCAACCATTGCGAGCGATCCTGCATCGCCACCAGGATTTGCGCATAAACTTCATTGCGATGTCGGATCAGGACCGGAACCGCCATATCCTGCAGCAGTCCCGCCGTGAAGGATTCGACCTGTGAGGTCGGATGCAGTTTTCGGGCGACACCCCTGGCCAGGCAGGCCCGCTGAGATGCCGTCATCCAAAACTGTTTCATGCTGAAATTGGGAGCCTTGGCAAAGGGCAAGGCGCCTTTGACGGCGTGGGCCAGCAAGATGGTTTCCAGGCGAACGTGGCCAGTCATGGACACTGCCGTATGCAGATTTGTCACTTCGCGTGACATCCCGAATGCCGCCGCATTGACCGTCCGCAAAATCTTGACTGTCATGCCCGGATCCCGCTCCAGTTTGTCGGCAATCTTGCCCAGGCTTTCGTTGGGATCCCGCAAATCGCTGAGAACCTCCATCACCAACGAAGGGAAGCTCTGCAGCTCAAAACTGCCGGCCATTTCCCGCATGGCCGTCTGGCTCTCACTGCGTTTCTTTTTGAAGATCTTAAGCATTTCTATTCTCCTATTCAGCCCGGCGGGCAATCTTGTTGCTGAAAATCGCGAGCAAGCCACCAAGCATCATGTAGCCCAGGACCACTTCAGAAACCACAACCCACTGGCCCACCAGGGTCGAAGGCACCACATCGCCGTAGCCAAGGGTCGTGATGGTCACGACACTGAAGTAAAAGGGCGAAAAAACCGTTTCGTGTTTGCCAAAGTCGATGCCCACATTTTGGTAGGCCACCGCGTAGACCATCATCAGGGCAAAAATCACCGAGCACCAACGGGCCAGGCTGCGCCCGCAATCGCTGGTAATCAGCCATGGGTAATACAACAGGCCCGCCATGCGACTGCTTTGCCGATACTCCATGATGTAGTTCTGATCCATGATGAATCGCCGCAACATCAGGCTGCCGGCAAAACTCACATCACGGATATCCACACCAATCCAGCTGGCCGCCGAAAAATCCCGCACCATGCGCAAGCGGGCGCCGCGCAAATCCGCGTTGCGAAACGATGCCCCCCTGACTGAGCTCAGTGAAAGGTGGGCGCCGGTCATTTTTGCCGAACTGAAATCGGTGTTTTGAAGATTCACGTCGCGCAATCGGGCGCCAACCAGGCTGGCATTGGCCAAGAAGGCGCCGCTGAGATTGGCGCCGCTGAGAGTTGCATCATCCAGGCACGCCCGCTCCAGGTGGGCGTCTTTCAAACAGGCCATCCCCAATCCCGCCCGGTTCGCCTCGACACTTTCGAGGTTCGCCCGGCTCAAGTCCGCCCCAGACAGTTCCGTGTTGTTCAAGATGGCGCCATTGAGCAACGCCCCTTGCAGCTGGGCGGCAAAAGCCTGGGCGTCGGTCAAATCGGCGCCCATCAGGTTTGCCTCGGTCAAATTGGCGCCATTGAGGTCAGCCCCGGTCAGGTCTGCGTTGGTCAGATCCAAGCCAGACAAGTCACAACCGGCCAATTTTTCCCGGCGCAGGTCGATCCGGCCTTCCCGCATAGGGGGCCTTCCAGCACGCAAAGCAGCTACGGTATCTTCTTTTGTAACAGGTTCTTGTGTCTCGGACACAGAGTTCATGCACGGCTCCCCGAAGCAGGTCCAGTCGCAATGCCCGGAAGGGGCAAGTGCCAGAGTGCAATCGCGGGGCCACAATAAGGAATTCCCTAGAGAGACTTACAGAGTTCAGGAGAGACGACCGGTCGGAGTCACGTATTTGCGCAGGTCCGACACCAGAATCGCTTCCAACTCGGCGGCTTTTTCAACGGGAGTTTCCAGGAAGAGAAACCCAAACAAGGGATAGCGCCGATGATCCACCGGGCGGCAATCAAGCACCCGGTGGAATTCAGCAACCAGGGCTTCAAAGTCGAAAGCCGCCACTTCAGGCCCCGGCACACCGGACGTATTGTCCAGAACCACAATGCTCCAGATGTGATCCGGTTTTTGGGCGCAAATCGCCGGCCAATCCGGCTGCCAACCCGAAAGGAAAGCGAGGTAAGGATTGAATCCCCAGCAATGAGGCGTCAGATCGGCGGTGGTGCACCAGCCTCCAAAACGCAACGGATTGATTTCAATGGGCACGATACGGCCATCAGGCTGCACCCGCACTTCGGCGTGAAGAGGAAAGTTGCGCACACCCGCCAGCGAACCGATCTCGCCTAGCCAGTTCGTGAACGGATGCAACCACTGGGCGAGAATCTCAGTCGAAGTGCTGTAGACGCGGTCACTGACATCTGCGGCCGAACTGAAGCGGTGGGCCAGAATGTTGAAAATCACCGGGCGCCCATCGGCGTCGAAGCAGGCGTCGATCGCATACTCCTGGCCAACGATGCACTCTTCAGCCAGAAAGAGCGCTGCATCCAAAACCTGGCTGGGATATTGCGAGGCCGCAGCTTGCACTTCGGCCGCCAACTCAGGCCGCAGGCGCTCCCAGTGGGCCCGGTCGGTGACCAGATGCACGCCCAGGCTGAAAAACCCGACCGCCGGTTTGATCACGAATGGAAAGGGCATGTCCGCCGGTTCCCATGAAGCCAAGCGATCAGCCGAAATTTCACGATAGCGAAAATCCGGATACATCGGCCGCAGCAGATCCCGGGTACGGGCCTTGTTCTTGAACAATTCGATCCAGGCGGGCAACGGAGTGCCCGATGCATTGTCAGCCAGCCACCCCAGGGCGTTTTCGCTGTTGGTCAACACTATGAGCTGGGGTTCGGCCTGCAATCGGGCCCGGCCTTCTGCTTCGCTCAGCACACCTACGCCCAAAAGCGACCAATCGACTTCGGCTGCCGTGCGCACGACGGGCAAATCCGCCTCGCGAATCGTGTCCCGCAAGTAGCGGGACACATAGGGCCCATCCAACAGGACCAGCGCCGGCGGCATTTTCTCGCCGGACTCCGTCATCGAATCTGCCGCACGCAGTCGATCACGGTGCCGTCCACCCATTTGATGGCCGCGACAACCTCATCGCTCAGGTCAGGTTTGGCTGCCGCGCCACCGCAAATGTCTTCCACCTCGGCCTTGATCTCGCCGATCGGCCGGATGGGCAGGCTCGAGCCCTGCAACCGTTCGAGCAAATCGCGCCGCAACGGGTTGATGGCGATGCCCCGCTCGGTGACGATCACGTCCACCAATTCACCCGGTCCGCAAAGTGTGGTGACCGAGTCGACCACCACCGGGATGCGGTCACGGAAGCTCGGGATCGGCAGGATGGTGCACTTGCTCGCCAGGCAGTTCTGCCAACCGCCGATGCCGTGCAACAAGCGGCCATCACTGTGGGTGACAACGTTGGCGTTGAAGTTGACATCAACCTCGGTTGCGCCCAGGACCACCGCATCCAACATCGAGGCGAAATTGCCTTTGCCATGCCAGTTGTAGCTCGTGAAAGGGCTGGTATTGACGTGACCCGAATTCTCACGCATCGAGCGCACTCCTTCGAGGTCGAAGGTTTGCCCGTCCAGGATGTAATCCGTGAGGCCTTCTTCGAGCATGTCCACCAAGTATTGGGTCGAGCCCCCGCGCACGAAGCGGGCCTTGATCTTGCGCTCTCGCATCATGTCGCGCAGAAAGAGGGCAAAACTCAAGGCCGTGCCGCCGGCGCCGGCCTGGAAGCTGAATCCGTTCTGCACGATGCCCGCCTCATCACAAAAGCGAGCCGTCAATTCGGCGATCAACAGACGATCCGGCGATTTCGTGATCTGGGTCGTGCCCGAAATGATTTTGCTCGCATCACCGATGGAATCCATGACCACGACCTGGTCCACATTGTTGCCCTGGATTTGCCAAGGCACGCACGGAAACGGCACCAGATTATCGGTCACGGCGATGACATGATCAGCGTATTCGCTGTCCGCCAGCGCAAAGCCCAGCAGTCCGCAGGCGGTGGGCCCGCGATCACCCGTTGCGTTGCCAAAAGGATCAGCTGTCGGCGCCGCGATGACGGCGATGTCGATGTGGACTTCGCCATCCTGCACCGCTTGATACCGGCCGCCGTGGCTGCGCAATACCGCCATGCCCCGCATTTTTCCCGCCGTGCAATAGTCGCCCAAAGGACCGTTCATTGAACCTTCGATGTGATGGATGACGCCGTTTTCCATGTGCTCGATCATGCCGGCATGGCAGGGAAAACTGGCACTGGGGAACCAGCGCAGATCCTTGACGCCCAACTCGGCCGCCGCCGCAAAAACAGCGTTGGCCACATAGTCGCCATTGCGCAAATGATGGTGGGTGCTGATGGTCATGCCATCTTTGAGCCCCGCGTTGATCAGGGCCTGCTTGATGGTCTCGGTGCGTTTGTCGCCATCACTGGGATAGTCCGCTGCACTGCGGATCAGGGTCCCGACCTTGCGCCCCGTTGGCACGTATTTGCCAACGCCGGCGTAAGGCGTGGCCGCGTTCTCATTGATCGCCACGGGCACCATGCGCCCGGCGGCGTTTTTCACCAGCTTCGCCATCACACGCCTCCCTTTTCGTTCATTTTTCCGCCACGCCGTGCTCCGGGCATGTCGCCGGATAATTCGTCGCGCCATTGCTCACTCAATTTGCCCACCAGAATGGCCTGTTCCACCAGAGCCACAGCCCGCTTGACCACCGGCGCGTCAATCATCTTGCTGCCCAGGCTGACTACACCCAGGCCTTTGGCCTCAGCCTGTTCGAAGGCCAGGACAATACGCGTGGCCTTGTCGATCTCCGCTTCATCTGGCGCAAACGCTTCGTGCACTTCATTGATCTGGCGCGGATGAATGCAACCCTTGCCCACAAATCCGAGCCCCTTGGCCTCACGCACTGATTCGCGCAGGCCCACCATGTCGGTCACATCACTGAAGACCGTATCGATAGGCTGCACACCGGCGGCTCGGGCTCCGTTGAGCACCTGCGCCCGGGCCCAAAAACTTTCCGTGCCCGCCAACGTGCGCTGAGCGCCGATATCGGCGGTGTAGTCTTCCAAGCCGATGGCCAGGCCCACCACTTTAGGGCTCGCCTTGCCAATTTCATAAGCCTGCCAGGCTCCCAAAGCCGACTCGATGATGGGCATCAAATGCACCACGCCCGATTGGCCACTCTTGGCCAGGATTTCTTGAATCCGGCGGTCGACTTCGACGACTTGCGCGGGCTCTTCCACCTTGGGGATCAGGATCAAGTGAACGCCATGAGGCACCACCCAATCCAGATCTTCAATGCCCTGCGACCCCTGGTTGATCCGCACCATACGCTCGGCGCCATAAAAATCCACGGCCCGCAACGCATTGCGCACCAGGCAGCGGGCGGCGTCCTTTTCCGCCGGGGCAACCGAGTCTTCCAAATCCAGAATGATGCCATCGGGGTAGTGCAATCCCGCGTTCACATAAAACTTGGGTTCATTGCCAGGCAAATACAGACGACTGCGCCGCAGGCGATCGGGCGCGCTGACCGAGGCGTCTTTTTTATTCATGGGCAACAACAAGGGAGCGGCCACTTCATGCCCGCTGCGCCGCACCGCTGTTTCCAAACGCGCGGCGATGGTGAAAGGCAGCGCTCCTTTGTCTTCCACGGTGACCTTGGCGTTGGTCACCCCCAGGGAAGCACACCCCTGAACAACCGCCTCAACAATGCGGTCGCCAAACATGCCAGCCACTTTGCTTTGCAACTCGACGGTCACGCCGCCGGATTCCTGCAGCTCAACCTGCACCCAGCAGTCGGACCGCACCCGGCCTCCGCGCTGCCCCGCCCAACCTGTACTCGCCATGCCCGCAACCTCTTCTGTCAAAAGGGAAATCGGCGTCTCCAATCCATGGGAATGATGGTCCAGATTGGCCGCCGAATCAACCGACAATACCACTCGTATTTTTGGTCAGAATAGCCATTTTTTGCCCGAATGACGCCTTGGGGGATAACCTGGACCTCAAATGTGATGATTTTTTATTTATATTTTCATGACATTTTGTAAAACCGTTCGGCCCCATGCGCTTAAGGACCTCCAAACACATTTTGAAATCGATTTTCAGGGTAGAATATATCCGGGGATAACTTGGGGATAAGCTCTCTAAATCACCCATCTGCACCAAAAAAAGACGCCCGCGGCAGAAGCCACGAGCGTCTTGATTCTCCAACAGCAACCGGTGGGCTTAGCCCTTGGCCACTTCCTTCAGCGTCTCGGTGAACAGCTTCCAGATTTTCTGCACACTGGTGATCTGAACCCGCTCGTCCGGGCTGTGGGCCCCGGTGATATTCGGGCCAAAACTCACGATGTCCAAATCCGGGTACTTCTCAGTCAGCAGTCCACATTCCAGGCCAGCGTGGATGGCCAACAACTCGGCATCCACACCAAAGGCCTTCTTGTACTTGGCCTGAGTCACTGCCAGCAGCTTCGACTTCAGGTTCGGCTTCCAGCCGGGATAGCCTTCGGGCTGGTCGACATCCGCGCCGGCCAACTCACCGATCAGGCGGTGCTGATCCACCAATTCGCCCAATGCGGTCATCACGGACGAACGGCTGCAGCAGGTGATCGCCACTTTGGAACCGTTGGTTTTGACGACACCGAGGTTGGTGCTCGACTCGACCAAACCGGCGATATCCATACTCATGGACGTCACGCCGCTGGGAATGGCCGCGATCAAACGGTAGGTCGTGCGAGAGCTGTCCAGGCTGAAGCAACGCGGGGCTTGCACGGCCGCCACTTTCCACTCAAATCCATCATCAAAGCCCGCCAACTCTTCGTTCTTGATCCGGGTCAGGTGCGCATCAACCAATTGCTTGAACTTGCGACCGTTCTCCTTGGCGATGGCGACCTTGGCCTCAGCCTCGCGGGGAATGGCGTTGCGCATGCTGCCGCCGTTGATCTCCACCAACCGCACGTCCATCTCGTTGGACGCCGCCACCAGCGCACGATTCAACAGCTTGATGGCATTGCCGCGGTGGGTGTGGATATCCAGCCCGCTGTGACCACCTTTGAGGCCCATGATCGTGATCTTGCGGCCCACGCTGTTTTTGGGCGCGCGCGCCGTGCGGTTCTTCAGGGTGTAGCCCGTATCGCGGCCACCGGCACAACCGATGAAAATCGCGTCATCTTCTTCACTGTCCAGGTTGAACATCGTCTTGGCCGAGAAGAAACCCGCTTCGACGCCGGCGGCACCGGTCAGGCCGCGCTCTTCATCCACAGTCAGCAGGATTTCAATGGGCCCGTGGGTCACGTTTTTCACGTCAGCCAAAGCCAGGCCCATGGCGCAACCGATGGCATTGTCCGCACCCAAAGTCGTGCCCTCGGCGGTGACCCAGTCACCTTCGATCTTCATCTTGATGGGGTCTTTTTCGAAGTCGTGCTTGGTGGCCGCGTTTTTCTCGCAGACCATGTCCACATGACCTTGAACCAGGACCGCAGCCGCTTTTTCCAGGCCCTTGGTGGCCGGAATCTCAATCAACAGGTTGCCAACCTTGTCGTCACGCCAACTCAGGCTGCGCTCGTCGGCCCAGGCCTTCAGCATGTTCATCACACCGGTCTCGTTGCCAGATCCGCGCGGGATGTCATTCATCTTCTCAAAGACCTGCCACACAGCGGCGGGCTGCAACTTATCAAGCTTCCCCATTTGGTCACTCCTTATCGGTTCCTGGGTTGGGTGGTCAGTTCTGGAAATTGTGCAATCCAAAGCTCTCTATTCCAAAGCTCTCTATTCTAAAGTTCTTGGTCAATCTCTTCAGGCATCACCGGGGACGCGATTCAATTGGTGTACCCCAGAATCAGGCTCCAATAGCCCACGCAGTGCACACCGCCGCAGGGGTCAACCGCTATCGCGTCCAGCTGATCGTGTTCTCCGGTGGGCATGATCTCCCACGCCTCACCCTCATTGCGCAACACCACACCGCTTTGTCCCACGGCATAGGCGATTCCATCCTGGGTGCCGGTCACGGCAAACAAGGGGAACACGGTTCCGGTGCTCCGCACTTCCCAGGGAGTTGGCCCCGAGCCGCTGCCATGCAGAGCCAGTCCATCAGCCCCCACCACGACAACTTCGCCCTCGGGTCGGCACCATACGCCGTTGAGGCTGGTCTGGGTATTGGTTTCCAAATTGCTCCAGGTGATGCCGTCAAAGTGCACCGCAGTGCCGCCCAATCCCACAGCAAAAACATCGGAAGGGCCACGCCCTTGCACCGCCGACAGGGACCGGGTCGTGGGGCTGTCCATTTCCTCCCAGACCGACCCATCATAATGCATGATGGCCCCGCCGCTACCCACCGCAAAAATATTGCCGTTGCTCGTGCCCCAGATGTCCTCCAGATTCACCGGATTTTGCAATTGCCAGATGGTCCAGGGCCGGCCCGTTTGATACCGGGCAATGACACCGCCGTTGCCCACGATAAAGAAGTCGTCAGCCGATTCGCCCCAGATGCCTGCGTAGTCCACCCCGCTCAGATTGGGCGCGATGTTCAACCATCCGGCTCCGGTCGATTGCAGAACCGCGCCTTTTTTTCCCACCGCGATGACATTGTCGCAATCGGGTGCAAAGACGTCCGTCAACCAGTGGGTGTGCCCTTGATTGACGGTCTGCCAGGCCGGCCCGCTCAAACTCATGATCAGGCCATTGAAGCCCACCAATACCAGCGCGCTGTCGCCATCGTCCCACAAACCGTACAGATACCGCCCCTGGGCGATGGTTTCAGACTGCCACTGCCCGCCAACCCGGGTCAGGTAGGTGCCGTTGGCCCCGATGGCTACCGGCGGTTCGCCCGGCAAACCACGCACCGACCACAACCGGTCCAACCGGCCACTGCTTTCAGAGGTCCAGGAATTGCCGTCAAAACGCAGAATCGTGCCCAGGCTGCCCACGGCATAGACGTTGTCTGGCGTCAGGCCCCACACACTGTCCAAGGCCTGAACCGTGCCGCTGGCCATGGGCGACCAGTCGGTGCCGTCGTAGTGGATGATGGTGCCGCCGCGACCTACGGCGTAGATGTCGTCCGCGGCAAAGCCCCAGATGCTGTAGAGGGTTTCGGTGACGCCGCTGTCCTGCAACGTCCAATCTTCACCATCAAAATGAGACACGACGCCGTTTTCGCCCACGGCGTAGACATTGTCAAAGTCGGTGCCCCAGATGCCCAGAAGGTCGCGGTAGGTTCCGGGGTAGCGCGAGGTCCAGTCCGTGCCGTCATATTGGTAACAGGCGCCACTTTCGCCGACGACCAAAACCTGGTCTGCTCCCTCACCCCAAACGGCGCGCAGGCTCTGGAAATATTCGAAATTCCAGGTGGTCCAATCGCCGTTCATGTAGCGTTTGACGACGCCTTTTTCACTGGTCACAAAAAAATGTGTGCTGGAGACTCCCCACACCGCGCGGTGGGTGTATTCCGGGGCCAGGGATTGGCGCCAGGCAGGTGCTTTATCCACCACCTGCACGGCGTCGTCGCTGCTGCATCCGGCCATTGCGATACCGGTGAGCACGACAAACAGGACGGACCTGAGCCAAAGTCGGGTCCGCCTGCCAAAGGCTGAGATTCCACAGTTGTTGTGCATGCTGATATTCTACCACATCCGGCTGTCGAGCATGGCGGGAAATCGTCTGCCGAGCTGCAATTTCCCGCCCTGGTTGGGTTATTTTTTTGCGGTTTCGAACGCCTGCAAGGGCGACTCGCCGGGAGTCCAATTTCCGCGGTCCGGGCGCCCCGAGCCCACGGGCAACATCAGCCAGCTGTACTTGCCGTAGTGGCTGACCCGATTGGCCAGGCCGGCCAACCTCTGTGCCGAGTCGCAAAGGACCACCAGATGGGTCACCGCGGCGTCGTCTGGGTCGTGGGCCGCGAATACCAGATCATATTTGGCCCGGTCGTAACGTTTGCCATTGAGGAAGATCATCTTCCCGGCCACTTGCAACTCCGGCGGCGACAAGCTTTTCAGCAGGGCGGGGTCCGGATTCATGATGACGTTGCTGTGTCCTTCAGATACCAGAACGCCACCGGCGGCCAGTGCAGCAGAGCCGTCCTCAACAAAATTGGAGGCGAATTCCTGGCCTGCTTCCAGTAGCGCGGCGCCACCGCCGGCCATAACGAAGACCGGCTCAGCTTCCGCCAGAACCTGGGTGATGGTCGCTTCGATTTCCTGCTGGTGCAAGCGCCGAAAGAGGTGAAAATCGGGATCCACAGCCACTTTTTCCACGTCCGCACCCGGCAAGGTGAACCGTCCCGTTTCTCCATCCAGCCGCACCACGTGTTCCTCGCTGCCTTGGGCGGTGGTCAAGACCACCGGCACTTCCAAATCGTAGGCCGGGTTCTGCTGCCGGATCTCGAGTTTGACCTGGCCGTCTTTGAACTCGACTTCACCGAGGCTGAGCACCGGCGCGCCCGTGCGGGCCAGCCATTGCTCCTGAAAAACAGCCAAATCCCGTTCACCGGCCGTAGCAAAGGTGTTGATGAAGTCGCTCCAGGACGCCTCGGTGTATTGGTGATCCGCCGCCACGACTCGCAGACTGTTGAGGAAATTGTCCCGACCGATCAGGCGCGCTGCCATGTGGAAAACCATCATGCTTTTGCCGTAGCCCACCGCCCGCGTCGCTCCACTGTGACGGCTGCGGAATTCACGCAACGGAAAATCATTGGCGGGGTCTTTCACATAGGCCGCGTAATCCTTCAGGACATTGCGGCGGTATTCGCGGGCAGCGTCGTCGCTTTCGAGGGTTTTGTAATGATAGTCGGCGCAATAGACAGTCAGCCCCTCACACCAATTGCCCTCTTCAATATTGACGAACACGGAATTGCCCCACCAGTTGTGGGCAATTTCATGGCCAAAACTGGTGTAGGGAATAAACGGCAGGCGCAACACCTGCCCGCCCAACAGGGTGTAGCTCGGCATGCCATAGCCCGTGGGAAACCAGTTTTCCACCGTGGCGAATTTGGTGTAGGGATACGGCCCAATCATCTCTTCATACATGGCGATGTAGGCCTTGGTGCGCTCCATGTAAGTGGCGCGCAAGCGGGAGTCATCCTCGAGAAAGAATGTCTGGCTGAAGAGGCCTTCGCGCACCTCTTCTTCGTGCACAAAGTAGCGATTGGCGATCAGGTTCAAGCCATCGCTCGGATGGGTCGTCACCCACCGGGTGTGCAAGCCTTCCTTGGTCGGCTGATGCAACGTGCGTTCGCCCTGCGTCACGGTTTCAAACCCGGCCGGTGTATCGATCTCCAGGTCGTAAATGGCCATCGCGCCAGTGGCCGAGATCATCCACTGCGCTGCCGAGGAGAGATAAATGCCTTCGTCACTGATCGTGGCGGTGATTTCGCCGCCGACGTTCTCCCGGGAAAAAACGACATCCTCAACCGATTCCAAAAACGTGCCTTCATAGCTCACCCGCAACGGCCCTCCGTTGCGCATCCCCATCCGTTGGGCGATCAGGCGCACGTAGGGCCCGTCGTCGTCTTCCCCTTTTTCCACGGCACTGAAAACATCCACTTCGGCGTTGTCCAGCGAGGTGATCCGGGTCACCGTAAAGCCCTCGCCAAGGCGCAACTCCGTCAATCCCGGCGGCACCATCAGGTAGTCCTCAACGGTCACCGTATTGGTGGTGGTGTTGAATTTCAGGTAGGCCCGGTGCTCCAGAATGGGAACATCTTCCGCCTGAGACGACACCGCAAACAACGGCAGACATATCAGGGATAGGACAACAGCAGCAACCAGGCGGCTCCGGGGCATCGCGAACTCCTTATATGGTGATCGAAAAATGGGCGTGGCCACAGAATAGACGGAGCTTGGGCAGGATGGCAAGTCGGCACTGAGAAGTCGGGGCCCGATGCCTCAAAAAAGAACCCGACCGGCCGCCAGCCCCGCGCCCCTGACTTGGCGAGATCAAACGATCGATCGGGCACGAGGCCAACTCGAATGACACCTAGACGGCCTTTAGGGGAGTTCTCTCCTTGGCCTTGGTTTCTTTCTTCAACAATACGCAGCTTTCTCCGCGGTTGTAGACAAAGCCCAGGGCCAGGCCAAAAATGACGTGCCCCATCAAACTGGGAAGCATGGCTTGGGCGGCGCCCAGGTTCCAATTCACGCCCAGGCCCATGCCCAACATCAATGGCATCAGCGTCAGCGGGCCGAGAACCCACCAAACCATGCCATAGGTCGAGCCCGATACCAGGCTCTTGAGGCGACTGGTCGCAAACGGACCGCCCACCACGGCGAAGCTGGCGCCGATACCCGCACTGATGACCATGTGCACCAGAAAACCCGCCACGGCATTGGGCTGGCCCACCATCTTGCCGATCATCGGCAGGGTCCCCATCATCGCCATCATCAGGCCAAATACTGCGCCGCCAACCAACCCGCCAACGGTTCCGTGTTTGATTCTTTTGGCAAACATTTCAGATCTCCCTTAGACTGTGTGAAGCCTCGCTCAAGCGGGGCGATTTGTCGGCCGGTGCCGTTCATTGTCTCGGCAGTGAGTGCGCGTGGCCCCGGTTTCATTACAGGTTTTTTGGAGAAATCTTTGACGATGGCCAACGTCCCCGATCACGAATCCTTCACCGGACCCGCATTTCTGGCCCGGCTCCAGAATCGGGACGCAGACCTGCTGCGCCAACTTGTGCACCTGTATATGCCTCAGATCCTGCGTGCCGCTCGGGGTGCCGGCCTCAATGCCCAGAATGCCGAAGATGTCACCCAAAACGTGTTTTTGATCTTCCTGGAAAAAATTGAGGACTTTGAAGGCCGATCTCACGTACGCACCTGGCTGTTTGGCATTCTCTATCGTAAGATTTCAGAGATGAGGCGTTCGGCCCAAAAAGAGGGCGCTGCCGAAGAAATCGGGGATGTCATGGAAGACCGCTTTCGGACGGACGGCAAATGGTTCAAACCCCCTCGATTGCCCGATGCCTCGGCCTACGACAATGAAGTCCGGCAACATTTGGACGACTGCCTTGCTGGCATCAATACCGACCAGCGCCTGGCATTCATCATGCGTGAAGTCGAAGAGATGGACACCAACGAGATCTGCCGTGTCATGGACGTGAGCCGATCAAATCTGGGCGTGCTCCTGTTCCGGGGGCGAAACCTGCTGCGCAATTGCCTGGAGAAACGCAACGTGACACGCGACTAAGGGGTCGCTGGAAAGAGCATCCGACATGATGATGAAATGCAAAGAAGTTTCGCACCTGATCGCCTCCAGCGAGGCCGAAGACCTCGGCTTCATGAAGCGATTCGAGTTGCGCCTGCACCTGATGATGTGCAAACACTGCCAGAACTACGCCGACCAAATCAAAGCTCTCGGCAGGGGAGCCCGGCGAATGGTCGGAGCTCAGGAACCCAGCTCCGAGGACTTACAAAAACTCGAAGATGAAATCTGCGACAAAATTTGCAATCACGGCGGAGGCGCCCAGCACTGATTGCCAAACGAGAACAAAAAGCGGCTGTGGTCTGGCACCACAGCCGCTTTTTTTTTGACGCAGGCCCAACTCCACTGCTGTCAGTTCACGACCACCTCAACCAAAGGC
>JADGEP010000370.1 GCA_016744275.1 Candidatus Krumholzibacteriia bacterium
CGGCAGCGCAGAAGACGCCCCAGAACGGCTGGCCCTACATGACAGTTTTGCAACCTGTGGTTGCTTTCGCCTAGAAATTTGGTAGGTTTTCCCCTGAGGGGCGACTGGGAAACGGTTGCCCTCATTTTTCAGGGCTCGGTGGGAACATCGATCCGCGGTCGATAGGTTTTGGGATGTGGGCGCAAAGCTCTGGAGTTAATCATGGAATTTCCCCCCTGCAAGAAATGCGACGATGGCCTGATGTTGCCCTTGTCGGACTACGGCCGCGATGGCGCGCCGATCCGGTACAAGGCCTGGGTCTGCCACAACCCTGTGTGCGGTTTCAATATTCGGATCGACAACGGTGAAGTGAGCTTGGGCCGGGAAGTGCGCGAGTCGGACAAATAGTTCTTCGCCGCGGCGATCACTCCGCGCAGAATAATGAACCCGGATCCATGCCGATCCGGGTTTTTTAGGGCGATCGATGGTCATTTGAAGGGCCGGATCGCGCCCGAAAAAGCGTCACAAAGATCAGCGTCAGGAACACCATTGAACCCGCGGCGATGGCCACATCGGTGGCTGTCAAAGGCGCCGATTCACTGGCTGGTTGGTCGGTCCAAAGCATCATGCCCAAAGAAACCGCGTTGTGCGTCAGGTGAGTCACCCAGCAAGCCAGCACCGAACCGGTCGCTTCATAGACCAGGGCCAATACCACACCAATGCCCACCAAGCCGAACAGATACCAGGGTTCGGCGTGGATCAGGCCAAATACCAGCGATGAAATGGCCGTCGCCATCCATGGTCCCCATTTGCGGGAGATCAGGCGGTGCAGCAGTCCGCGAAATACCAACTCTTCGATCAGCGGCGCCACGACCACGACGGTGACAATGGTCAGGGCGGTGGCCCATATGCCGTGAGGCATGGCCTCTTCCATCAAGGCGAGCCATTCGGCTGGTGGCTGTTTCAAGTGCATGCTGATTTGGGCCAATAGCGAGGTGGGTGCCAAGGCGGCAATCGCGACCAGGCCTGATGCCACCAGGATCCAGGGCGGGCGATGCTCAAGACTCAGGTCGTAACGGTAGGGCAGATCCAGCTTCCGGGTCAGCAAAACAAGCGGTACCAGCACGCCCCCAATGGCCCCGAATAGAACAGGAACAAAGAGATCGCCGGTGAGCAAATAGAAGATGCCCTGCAGGATGGTATTGCCCACCACCAGCAATAGCAGCAGACCCAACACGCCAAACGACGACCAGGTGGCCCAGAGGCTGTTGGGCGGTTCTGGGCCCGCCGGGTGGGCGGGCTCTTCAGGGAGATTGTCTGGTAGATGATTCATGGACCCCATGATCGGTCTCCGCCGGCCCGATGGCAATGGGATTCATGTGCATTTGCCGCCCGAAGAGGTTATTATGGTGGCGGATCCTCCCGCCGTGTGCCGGATTCTCATGCTTGCATCATGAATCCCAATGAAAGGGCCCCAAAGTGGCCAACTCAGCCAACAGCTCGTCGCCGGGGCTGGCGAACAGACCCATCCAGGCGATCATTTTTGACCTGGACAATACCCTGACCGATTTCATGAAGGCGAAGGAAGAGGCCATCCGGGCGGCGGCCAATGCCATGATCGATGCGGGCCTGCCCCTGGCGCAGCAGGAGGCCACCGACCGCATCTTTGCCATCTACAAAAAAAAGGGCATCGAGCACCAGCGGGTTTTTAACCTTTTTCTGGAAGACACCATCGGGCGCAATGACGACCGCATCCTGGCCGCCGCCGTGGTGGCTTACCGCCGGGCCCGTGACAGCTCGCTGGTGACTTACCCGCACACCCGCCTGGTGCTCAATCGGGTGGCCAAGGCCGGATATAAAATGGCGGTCGTCAGCGATGCCCCGCGCTTCGAGGCCTGGTTGCGCCTGACTTCATTGGGCCTGCAGCACAGTTTTGATTTGGTATTGACCCACGACGATACGGGGGCTCACAAGCCGGATCCCAAGCCATTTCAAATGGCCCTGGAAATGCTCAAAGTCGAGCCTGAGCGGGCCGTGGTGATCGGGGACTGGCGTGAACGCGACATCCTGGGCGGGCGCAATGCGGGCTTGCACACGGTGTACGCGCGCTATGGCGATCAGTACAGCCAATATGCCGATAAAATCGAAGGCGACGCCACCGAGGCGGACTTTGTGGTGGATGATTTGCTGCAATTGCTGGATGTGTTGGACAAGTTGAACGGCGCCCATGGCGCTCAAGAAGGGGACTGAGATGCGGGTAAGCACAGGGCAGGAAATGGCGAAAATCGACGCGGCAGTGATCGCTTCGGGCGTGCCGAGCATTGATTTGATGGAACGGGCCGGCGAGGCCATGGCCGAAGCGGTTCTGGATTTTCTGCAAGAGCATGCCGATGACCACGCCGACGAGCATGGTGAAGGCCATGTCCACGGGCCCGGCTGTGGGCACGCGGGCCTCGGCGACAAGCCCGGTTCCGAAACCACCGTCGGGGTGCTGGTCATTTGTGGCAAGGGCAACAACGGCGGCGATGGCCTGGTGGTGGCGCGCCTGCTGGCAGAGGCCGATTGCCCGGCATCGGTCATGCTGTTGGCCAAGCCCAGCGAATTGAGCCCCGATGCGCAGACCAATTTTGAACTGCTGCCACCCGAGATCACCGTCTTTGTGCCCTTGCCCGAAGATTGGGCCGAAGCCTTTGTCGAGCTGTCCGATTCGGCCGACATGGTGGTCGATGCCATCCTCGGTACGGGCCTGACCCCACCGTTGCACGGGGCCTATATCGACCTGATCCGCAACATCAACGACGCGGGCGTTCCCTGCCTGGCTCTGGACATCCCCTCGGGCGTGGCCAGTGATACGGGCCGCGTGGACCCGGTGGCCGTGGCGGCTGATACCACCGTCACGGTGGGCTTGCCCAAACGAGGTTTACTGCTGGCGCCCGGGCGCGACTTTGCCGGCGACATTGAGGTGGCGGACATCGGTTTTCCCGAAGAAATTTGCGAAGCCCACACGCCGGATGTGCACTGGCTGCCCCGTCAGGAATATTTGGGAATGTTGCCAGCGCGCACTTCCGTCAGCCACAAGTATAAATTTGGCACCGTTCTGCTGGTGGCCGGATCTCGCGCCTTTGGCGGCGCCTCCACCCTCGCTGGCATGGGTGCTTTGCGTTCCGGGGCCGGCCTGGTTTCGCTGGTGGTGCCCGGATGCCTGGAAACCGCCACCCGAGTCAGTCTGCCCGAAGTCTTAACCAATGCCGTGTCCGAAACCGACCGCGGCACCATTGCGCCTTTGGACGAGGCCGTCTACGGAGCGCTCAGCAAGGGAGTGCAGGCGTTGGGCGTGGGCCCCGGATTGGGAGATGACCCGGAGACCGACAACTGGGTCTGCGATTTGATGGCCGAACTGGAGACTCCAGTGGTGTTGGATGCCGATGGCTTGAACGCCTTCGCGCGCCAGGGGCGGGAACCCAAATTTGCCACGACCGAGGTCATTTTGACGCCTCACGCGGGTGAATTTGCCCGCCTGGTGGGCCTGACCAGCGCCGAAGTTGAGGCGCGTCGTTTTGAATTGGTGCCCGAATATGCCGCCCGATGGAACGTTGTGTTGATGCTCAAGGGAGCGCCGTCGATTGTGGCGGCCCCCGATGGCCGGGTCTTCATCAACTCCGCCGGCGGCGACGCCTTGGCGCGCGCCGGCAGTGGCGATGTGCTGACCGGTTTGCTGGGCGGTTTGTTGGCCCAGGGGGCGCCGGCTTTGGATGCGGCCCTGCTGGGTGCCTACCTGCATGGCTTGGCTGGCACCGCGGCGACCCGCGGCATGAGCTCACGCAGTGTTCTGGTGCGCGAGGTGGCCACCGGGTTTGGTATCGATAATGAACTGGCTTTGGGGCCGGCACTGGCGTTAGGGGCCTCGGAAAGTACGCTGATTGAAATGACTGGCGCCTATGC
>JADGEP010000371.1 GCA_016744275.1 Candidatus Krumholzibacteriia bacterium
ACATAGGACTGGGCCGTGGCCACGGACAACTCCGGCAAATCAAAATGGCGCCGCACGAAGTTGGCCGACAGGGCGATGTCCAAACCCGAATCGACCAGAGTGCCGTCCAGATCAAAGACAAATGTTTCGACCTTCAAATCCGCCTCCTGCACACATTATCCCAGCGCCTTATCCCAGCGCCACATCCAGGGCCATCATCAAGGCAAAGCCCAGCATGGCGCCCACCGTGGCGGTGTCTGTATTTTTCTCCAGCTGCGATTCCGGGATCAACTCCTCAACCACCACGTAGACTAAAAACCACAGAGGCATATCAACTCTCCCAAATGTGAATCCATCTGAGAACCCTTATCTATGAGGTATGATACTGGCGGGAAGGCTTCCTGTCACCATTCGGCTGGGCGGTTCGCCGTTGAATTTTGGGCAATTTGCAGAGTAAGATGGTCCGGTAGGAGCGCAACCACCCCCGAGAACCCGAATGGAGCCTGCTTGAACCCGCTGCTTATCGGATTGGCCATCTACAGTGTGATCATCCTGGTGGTGGGCTTGCGGGCCGCCCGGCGCAACCGAACCCTGGACGATTACCTCCTGGCCGACCGCAAACTGGGCCCCTGGGTAGCCGCCTTCAGCGAACGGGCCAGCGGCGAGTCGGCCTGGTTGCTGATCGGCCTGCCGGGCCTCGCCTTTGCCACGGGCATGTCGGCGGTGTGGGTCGGGGTGGGCTGTTGTTCCGGCATCGCTTTTTCCTGGTTCATGATCGCCCGCCGCCTGCGCCAGGAAACCGAACGCCTCGAGGCCCTGACCCTGGCTGACTATTTTGCCGCCCGCCTCGGCGACCCCGGCCACCGACTGCGCGTGACCGCCACGGCCATCATCCTTTTCTTTTTCACCTTCTATGTCGCGGCGCAATTTCTGGCCGCCGGCAAGGTTCTCAACTACTACCTGGATATTCCCCCCTTGGCCGGTATGGCCATCGGCGCGGTGCTCGTGCTTTTTTACACCGCCGCCGGCGGGCTCTTCGCCGTCAGTTGGACCGACCTGATCCAGGGCGTGATCATGCTGATCACACTGGCGCTCTTACCTTTGGCCGTGCTCATGGAACTGGGCGGCCCCGCGGCGCTCAATACCAAACTGGCAACTCTGGGCGGCAGCTACCTGAACCTGACGCCCGGCGACACCGGTTGGGCCGCCATCAGCGGCGTGGCCGGCAGCCTGGCCATCGGCTTGGGCTATATGGGCCAACCCCACCTGGTCCTGCGCTTCATGGCCATCAAATCCCCGGATGATGTGCGCCAAGGTCGCCTCATTGCCATCGGATGGGCCCTCATCGCCTTTTTTGGCGCCATTCTCATCGGCGTAACGGGCTTGGCATTCTTCGGTCCCGAGGCCATGGGCGAAGGTGCTCTGATCACCGACCAGGAACACCTGATGCCCATGATGGCCCGCCACTTCATGCCCGAATGGCTGGCCGTCGTCATGATCGTTGGCGCCATCGCCGCGATGATGAGCACCGCCGACAGTCAATTGCTTGCATCGGCGAGCGCTATCAGCGAGGATATCTATCGGAAACTCATCAATCCTGAAGCCAGTCAGGACAACCTGATCCGGATTGGCCGCTGGGCCACCCTCGGCGTTGGGCTGTTGGGATTCCTTTTGGCTTGGCAAGCCGACGACTTTGTCTTCAACATGGTGCTCTACGCCTGGGCCGGCCTCGGGGCCGCCTTCGGGCCACCGCTCTTGCTGGCCCTCCACTGGCGACGCACCAGTCGCGCCGGGGCGCTGGCCGGTTTCATCAGCGGAACCGTCGTGGTCATCGTGTGGTACAACGTCGGGCCTTTGCACGCCGCGCTCTACGAAATGATTCCGGGATTCCTGGCCTCAATGCTGGCCACCATCATCTTCAGCCTCGCCCGGCCGGATGACGATCACGCCCGCAACCAACCCACGGAAGGGTGACCAAGAACATGTCTGAAAAGAAACAGGGCTTGCTGAAGGATGGAACCCGGCGCCGCACTCCTGCCACCAAAGGGGGCCGCGGCGGCGGTATGCCGCGCATCATGTGGCTGGCCATCGTGGCGGTTGTCGCCGGCGCCGTCTACCTCTTCGGCAACCAGGGCGGCGACGTGCCCACCGGTATTGGCGAAAATCAAACCGTCGTGACCGCTCCGGATGTGGAATCGACCCTGGAAACAGAATCAACCACGGAGCAGACCGCCAGTCCGCGCTCGGGCGATGTCGACATCACCGAACAGGCCCAGGCCCTGACTCCCGAAAAAGACTCCAGCGCCCCGGCCAAAGCGGCCCCGGCCGAAGAAACAAAACCCGTCGTGAAGAAAAAAGTCATCACCAACCCGCCGCCCCAACGGGATATCAACGAAAAAGCGCCCGAACCGGTCATGCCGATCCCCGCGGGCCCTTACGTGGCCCAGGTCGGCTCTTTTGGCAAGGCGGACAACGCGGACAAGGAAGCCTCCCGCCTGCAAGGTTTGGGCTGGGACGCCCGGGTGAAGGTCGGCAATACTTCCGATGGCTCGTTCATTTACCGTGTGCACATCGGCTATTTCAAATCCCGCGGCGAAGCCGAACTTTTCATTCGGCAGAACCGCAAACAAATGACCGGCGCCATTGCGGTTCACCGCTGATTCGCCGAGCCCAACTGTGGAGAGCATCATGACCAAGGCTGTCATCACCGGCACCGGATTTTTTGTGCCCGAGAACGTGATCACCAACCAGGATCTCACCCAGTGGATGGACACCAGTGACGAGTGGATCACCGAGCGCAGTGGTATCAAGGAACGGCGCTGGCTGAGCCGTGACGCCGAAGGCAACTCGGCCATGACCGGTTCCGAGATGGGCGCCAACGCCGCCCGCATGGCCATCGAAGATGCTGGCATCGAGCCCACTGATATCGACCAGATCATTTTTGCGACCCTGAACCCCGACGTGTTTTTCCCCGGCAACGGCGTCTTCATCGAAGACATTCTCGGCCTGCAGACCGCCGGCGCCATGGACATCCGCAACCAGTGCACCGGATTCATCTACGGCCTGGCCGCAGCCGATGGATTTATCCGCGCCGGCACCGCCCGCACCGTTTTGGTCATCGGCGCCGAGCTCCAAAGCACGGCCCTGGAGCTTTCGAACAACGGACGCGACACCGCCGTGCTCTTTGGCGACGGCGCCGGTGCCGCCATCGTCCAGGCCCACGAAGATTCCGACCGCGGCATCATCGCCTCGGTATTGCACAGCCAGGGACGCTACGCCCGTGACCTCTACGTCGAGGCTCCCATCGGCACCCAAAAGGGGCGCATCACCGCCCAGATGATCGAAGACGGTCGGCACTTCCCCACCATGAACGGCCCCACGGTCTTCAAGCACGCCACCCGGCGGTTTTGCGAATCCATCACCGAGGTGCTCGCCAAGGGCGGCGCCAGCATCGACGACGTCGCCTTGATCGTGCCCCACCAGGCTAATCAACGGATCACCGACGCGGTGGCCGCCCGCATGGGCGTGGGCGATGAGAGGGTCTTTTCCAACATCGCCAAATACGGCAATACCACTGCCGCCACCATTCCCATCGCCCTGGCCGAAGCCGTGCGCGAAGGCCGCCTCAAGAAAGGTGACCTGGTGGTCACGGTGGCCTTTGGTTCCGGTTTCACCTGGGGCGCCAATCTGATTCGCTGGTAGACGCAACCCGATCCGGCTTCATCCGTAAGTGGTAGACTGATCCCCCTCGTCTCCACCTGAAGGACCGGATTTTGAACAAAAGCGTTAACGACTCCCGAGGCCCGCTTGTGGCCGGATGCCTTCTCGGCGCGCTGATCCTGATGACTTTTTCACCCGTTCTGGCGCAGCGCGCGCCCAATTCTCCCGAGTGGGTGGCCACGCCCCACCC
>JADGEP010000372.1:0-370 GCA_016744275.1 Candidatus Krumholzibacteriia bacterium
GTGAAATACCCGGCCGATTTGGCAACAGTGGAGCTCATTGGCGAGTTGAGAGCCAAGAATGTGGAATTTCTGGTGGTCAATTTCCATGTCGCGCGTTTGTTGCAGCCACAATTGAAGCCCCTGCTGGAGCAGCCATTGGCATCAAATCTGGCCGATAAAGTGCGGGTTTTGAAAGTTTTTGACTACACCCCGGACGATCACACCACCGTGGTGTTCTCTTTGTTGCCCATTGCCGGTTCGTGAACCGGCCCGGGAAAAACCTCAAATCCCCCGATTGCCTGCAAAAATATTGGCAGAACCTTGACAAAGCGTTGTCGCGCGGTTAATGTTCCCGATCCACGGCAGGAACCGGATGCCTAAAGGGCTGGTT
>JADGEP010000372.1:380-3876 GCA_016744275.1 Candidatus Krumholzibacteriia bacterium
CCCGAAAGATGGGTCCCAGCCGGGGCTTGTCCTAGGTCCGAATCCGGCGTTTTGGCAGAATAGCAGGAGAAAAAGTTGCCTACACTGAGTCAGTTGGTCCGCAAGGGCCGTAAGCCCCAGACCAAAAAGAGCAAGTGCCCTGCCCTGCAGGCTTGCCCCCAGCGCAAGGGTGTCTGCACCCGCGTGTACACCCAGACGCCGAAGAAACCCAACTCGGCGCTGCGTAAGATTGCTCGTGTGCGTTTGACCAACGGCATCGAGGTCACGGCTTATATCCCCGGTGAGGGGCACAACCTGCAGGAGCATAGTATCGTGCTGGTGCGTGGCGGCCGTGTGAAGGATTTGCCTGGTGTCCGGTACCATATCATTCGTGGCACCCAGGATGCATCCGGCGTGGACGACCGCCGTCAAGGCCGTTCGAAGTACGGAGCCAAACGTCCCAAGGCTTAGGCTCGGGTGACGTAAAGTTTCGGAAGACCCAGGAATTCAGGCCCTACACCCAGTCGGGGCCTTTGGAAAACGAAAGCCGGTTGGATTCCGGCCCAGATTGCGGAAAGTCCGCTCAGGAGTGTAAGATGTCGCGTCGCAGGTCCCCCGAAAAACGAGTGTTGCCCGCCGATCCCCGATTTGGCGATATCATGGTGACCAAGTTCATCAATTATACGATGAAGGGTGGCAAGCGCAGCGTCTCTGAGAAGTCTTTCTACAGTGCGCTTGATATGATCAAGGACAAAAGCGGCCAGGACGGCATCGATGTCTTCCGCACTGCCTTGAGCAACGTCAAGCCTGCAGTCGAAGTGAAGTCCCGCCGTATCGGTGGTGCCACCTATCAGGTGCCCGTCGAGGTGCGGAATGAACGTCGGGTTCAGTTGGCCATGCGATGGTTGATTGGGTTCGCACGTAGTCGTCCGGAGAATACGTTCGCAGAACGTCTGGCGGCTGAACTGTTGATGGCGAGCAAAAACGAAGGACCGTCTATCAAGAAGCGCGAAGACACTCACCGAATGGCTGAAGCAAACCGTGCGTTTGCCCACTGCCGCTGGTAAGGGTCCCTCTCGTTCGCCGACTAGCGCCGTATTAAGCGATGGATCGAACATTTGAATAGCCTGAATGAGCCTTGCGGATGGATCCGCCAAAGGCCTGAGGCACTGGTGACGTACTGCCCAACGGGGTTATGTACGCGTGTTTGTCTGGGTTTGGGTGTCAGTGATGAAATTGCTGTACCGAAATTCCGCCATACAGAATCCGGCTGATGCAGGGTTCATAGAACATTTGGGAGAGGTTGGTGGCTCGCGAAGTAGCACTCGAGAACGTCCGTAACATTGGGGTTATGGCTCATATAGACGCGGGTAAAACCACGACTACCGAGCGGATCCTTTTTTACACGGGCCGAGTGCACCGACCGGGCGATGTCGATGACGGCGCCACCCAGATGGACTACATGGAGCAGGAGCGAGAGCGCGGCATCACGATTCAATCGGCCGCGACCACCTGCACCTGGCGGGATCACCAGATCAACGTCATTGACACACCGGGTCATGTCGACTTCACCGCTGAGGTGGAACGCAGCCTGAGGGTGTTGGACGGGGCTGTCGCTGTTTTTTGCGGGGTCGGAGGGGTAGAGCCTCAGTCCGAAACCGTTTGGCGGCAGGCCGATCGCTACGAGGTTCCCCGGATCGCGTTCATCAATAAGATGGATCGACTGGGAGCGGATTTCGCGGCGGCCGTTCAGAGCATGGTCGATCGCCTGAGCGCCAACCCGGTGCCGCTGGCATTGCCGATAGGGGTGGAGGACACCTTTAAGGGCGCGATCGATTTGCTGAAAATGGAAGCTCGGATCGAGCGTGAAGACGATCTGGGAGCGACTTTTGAAACCGCCATGATCCCGGCCGAGATGGCCGAAGAAGCGGAACTCGCCAGGGCTGAAATGATCGAGGCCTTGGCTGAGGTGGATGAGGAGCTGATGGAGCTCTTTCTCGAAGAGAAGGAGCCGACCATCGAGCAGGTCACAGCGGCGATTCGTCGCGCGACCCTGGCTGGGGAAATTGTTCCGGTCTTCTGCGGATCAGCCCTGAAAAACAAGGGCGTGCAGAAATTGCTCGATGGCATCGTTGACTACTTGCCTTCCCCTCTGGACCGTCCGGCCATCACTGGCAGCGGGCGCGACGGGGGCGAGGAGCAGACCCGCGAGCCGGGTGATGACGAGCCCTTCAGTGCCCTGGCCTTCAAGATTCTGGCCGATCCCTTTGCGGGTAGGTTGGCGTTTTTGAGGGTGTACAGCGGAAAGCTGGACGCGGGCAAGACGGTGCTGAATGTCAACACGGGCAAGCGGGAGCGGATCAACCGGCTGTTGCGCATGCACGCGGACAAGCGGGAGGACCTCAAGGAGGCGCGGGCGGGCGACATTGTCGCGGCGGTCGGCTTCAAGGAGATCCGCACTGGGGATACCCTGACTGTTCAGGAGCATCCCTTGCTGCTTGAGGCCATGGACTTCGCCGAGCCGGTCATTTACATGGCCATCGAGCCGAAGACGAAGGCCGATCAGGACAAGTTGGGTGATGCCCTGCAGTCCATGGCTGACGAGGATCCTTCCTTTCAGGTGAGGCTGGATCCTGACAGTGGCCAGACGGTGATCTGGGGCATGGGTGAGTTGCACCTCGAGATTATGGTCGACCGGTTGCAGCGCGAACATCGAGTCGCTGCCAACGTGGGGCGGCCGCAGGTGGCCTATCGCGAGACGGTCACCACTGAAGTCAGGCAACGCGGTCATTTTGAACGCGACCTGGCCGGCAAGACGAATTTCGCCGAAGTGGAGCTGACCTTGGCTCCGGGCGATTACGGGACGGGAAACACCTTTGTCAACGAGTTGACCAAGGACGTGATCCCAGCAGAGTTTGTCCCGTTTATAGAGAACTCGGCCAAGCAGGCCTGTGAAACAGGAGTGCTGGCCGGATATCCCCTGGTCGATGTGTCTATCCGGTTGACGGGTGGCAAGTTCGAAGAAGGGGAATCGACAGAGATGGGGTTCCGGAACGCGGCAGTAGGTGCCCTCTGGGACGGCGCAAAAAGTGCCAAGCCTGTTCTGCTCGAACCCGTCATGGCTGTGGAGATTTCCGTTCCGGCGGAATTTCTCGGCGACGTGACCGGGCATCTCAACTCTCGACGAGGTCGGGTGATGGGGATGGAGCAACGCAAGAGCGATCAGATCGTTCAAGCGGTTGTGCCCCTGGTGGAGATGTTCGGCTACGCAACACAGCTGCGCTCGTTGACTCAGGGTCGGGGCGTGTTTTCAATGCAGTTGTCGCGGTACGAAAAAGTACCGGAGAAGATAGCCGTCGAAATAATGCGGCTGCACGCTGGAGCTTGAGCCGGAAAATCCGGTGCTGAAGGCCGAGGCACTTTTCAGGAGGAAGCCAATAATGGCACGCGAAAAGTTTGAACGGAATAAGGATCACGTCAACGTTGGTACCATCGGTCACGTTGATCATGGTAAGAC
>JADGEP010000373.1 GCA_016744275.1 Candidatus Krumholzibacteriia bacterium
CTTCAGTAGCCCCATGCGGCTCTTCGACTGCAATGCGGAGCAGATCTCCGCGCCGGAGCAATTCGCCCACCACCACCTGTGTCACGAGCCGCAATCGCTCGCTATCACCCGATCGCAGGGCCCGGCGTGCCGCTTGGCGCAGATGAGGGCCGACCCGGTCGAGAGGCAGCTCTCCTGCAAGCAGATTTCTCAATGCCGTAGACGGTTGCGCCATATCCCCTTATTTCACATCCAGCGGGCCCATTAAAAAAGGCAATGCCATTCGAACGGCCAAACGGGCCGTTTTCGCAGCAGTTCCCTATGCGGGCTTAATTATGACATATCGTACGGTATTTTTCAAGATATGACATTGGTCAATCGGCCCTGATTTTGCTATTTTTGGGAACCGGAGACCCAAAGAGCCCGTATCTCACCCGGTCACCGCTTGGAACATGCCGCAGATCTGTCCTGTTCCCGATGCTTTTTCTCCAGACCAGAGGTGCTGTCAAGGATGACAACTTCCCCTTATCCCCATAAATACATGGTTTTGGGCCTTTTTCTGACAACGGTCATGGGGCTATTGGGCGGATGCTCCGTATTGCGTCCGGATTCACAACCCGATCCTACTGGCGATCAATTCCTGACCACAGCGGCGCGCGACAGTGCTTCGAGCGTGACGCTGGCCGCCACTGAGCTCGAAGAATTGGAAACCGTCGTGCTTCCCCGCGACGAGGTCGCCGCCGCTTTGCCCGTTGGGCCTTCGGGGCACGCCAGCCTCGCCGATTTGGAGGTCCTGTCCAATCTGGCGATCACTTTGGCCGGCGAAGGTCAATATGACCGGGCCGAAGATCACCTCTTTGTACTGCAGGATCAAGTGGCGCTGCCGGTGCCGGCAGCTTGCGATTCGACATACTTGGCTCACCGCGGCAGCCTGCAGCGGCGGATGGTTTTGCTCAGTGGCATCCTGGCTGAACAACACGCCTATGGACAGGATCCCACCGATGCGGATTCCTTGCTGGCGGCGGGATACGGACGCTTGCAGGCTTCGGGTTTTCCCGATTCATTGGTGCCCGCCACCGGGGCCAATCTCAACAGCATCACCGCCGACCTCATGAAGATTGACAACAAGGCTGTGCGTCGGTGGGAAGACTATTTCACCGGACGCGGACGCCGCAGTTTTCAAACCTGGTTGGACCGCAAGACGGTCGCCGATTCGGTCATCTCCACCATCTTGACTCGCGAAGGTTTGCCCGCAGAGTTGATCTACCTCTCGATGATTGAAAGTGGGTTCAGCACCCGGGCTGTTTCCAGCGCCAGCGCTGTCGGTCCTTGGCAATTCATGTCCGGCACCGCCAAAGACTACAAATTGCGCCGCAACTGGTGGGTGGATGAACGGCGCGACATGGAGATGTCCACCGCAGCTGCCGCGAGTTACATCGGAGATCTGTACCGGCAGTTTGGCGACTGGGCGCTCGTTTTGGCGGCCTACAATACCGGCGGGGGTCGCATCGCCCGCAAAATTCGAGAACACGGGCACAACAATTTTTGGGACCTGCGTCTGCCGACCCAAACGACCGCCCACATTCCCAAATTCATTGCCGCGGCCCGGATCGGCCAGGACCCCACACGGTATGGTTTTGTCGTCAACGACATGCCCTCCCTCTCTTACGATACGCTGCCAGTGACCGACGCAACGGACCTGGCTTTGATTGCTCGCTGTGCCGGGGTTGATGTGGAGCTGGTCAAGGAATTGAATCCGGCATTGCTGCGCGGGGCCACGCCGCCAAATTTCAAGAATTACCCTGTGCGGATTCCCAGCGGAACCGGAGTCAAAGCCAAGCGGGCCCTGGCTCGGGTGCCCGCCGACAAGCGCCTCACCTGGCGCCGGCACAAAGTCAAAAGGGGTGATACCCTGGGCGGCATTGCGCTTTCATATGGCACGTCGGTCACCGATGTGGCGCGCTTGAACAAGCTCAAGAACGTGCATACGATTCGTCCGGGTGATCAGTTGTTAATTCCGATGCCCGCCGAACTGGCCAACAAAGCGCAGAAACGCGCCGCCGAAAAAGGCCACTACGTGCCTCCCAACGGATATTCTCGCGTCAGTTACAAGGTGAAATCCGGTGATACCCTTGGTGGCGTGGCCCGCAAACTTGGCGTTTCGTTGAGCCACTTGCGCAAGGTGAACAATATCCACAAGTCGAATCTGATCCATCCGGGCGAGAGATTGTATGCCTATCGCCCCGGTAGTTGAAAGCACGCCCCCGGCAGTTGGAAACAAGCGTCCAGGCACAACACCCAAAAGAGCCCCGCTAATGCGGGGCTCTCTTGCATGGAACGCTTGCGCTGCCATTGATCAGAAATCCGCCTAGAAGCGGAATGACATGCTGATCCGGTGGGTCACTTCGTCGATATCCAAAACATCGCCGGCATAGGCGTAGTCGACGGTCAAAGGATTGACGCGGAAGCCCACGCCAGCGGCCAGATTACCGGCCTCAAAACCACTGTCGTAGCCCGTCCGCAAAAAGACTTTCTTGCTGAAACCGACTTCCAGTCCCAGATGCGCGTTGGCACTGAAGGCCCCGGAGTGAATCTGATCCGCTTCACCCCTGTTGTCGAAACGCGACTCCAGGGAACCGGCGATCGTGAAGTCCATATTCCAGTCCGGCATCGCCTGGCGCCAGGCCAAACCCGGAACGATGGCCGGCGTGATCAATTCGCTTTTGCTCGAGGGCGAATTCCAGGTCAGGTAGGTTGTCGTCAAGTCCTGAAACTTCACGCCAAAATCCAGTTGCTTCCAAACTTTTGGCCGCATCAGGGCGACATCCGCCCCGAGTCCCAGACTGGAATACTTGCCCACACTTTGGCGAATGAACTTCATGGACGCGCCCACTTGCCAGGCACCCACCTGCTCACCGTAGGACAGCAACAGTGCGAACTCCTGATCGCTCTTGTATTCGATGTCTTCCTGGAGATCCAATAGCCCGACCACTTCGTTGTCATCTACGGTGCCGTCGCCGTTGGTATCCAGTTGGTCGGTGAGGTGCTCGGTGAAAGGAATGTCATCAACGCCAAGCCGGATAACACTGATTCCAATGCCGCTGCTGCTCCCACCCAAAACATTCCAATCAACGGGCTGGGTGTAGGCGATAAAGTCGCGATCGATGAGATCGCCAAAACGCTCGGAATGCATGAGCAAAATTTCCTGATCAGCGACAGTCGCCAGGCCAGCAGGATTCCAGAATGTCGCCGACGGATCATCAGCTACGGCGGTGAACGCACCGCCCATGCCCAGGGCTCTGGCGCCGCCGCCATTTTCCATAAACGCGCCTGCGTACTTGGTCGCCTCTGCCGGTCCGGCCGCAACCATCAGGCCCAGGACCAACAAGAAGACACCGCGCACAAGGCGGCCTCCGGCAGGTTGTACCCGCTTCAAATGCATTTTTGCCTCGCTCACCAGGGGTTGGTTAGGAGAGTGATATCTGCGCAACTGAGTTATATTATACGTCATCTTCAACTTTCTGGAAAGTCCCCAGACACCTATTTTCTCCGACAAAAATGAGCCTTAAAGACCATACAACTTGATTTTACGGTACAACGTGCGTTCGCTGATGCCCAAACGGTCGGCCGCTTTGCGGCGGTTGCCGGCGGCCGTTCGCAGAGCCGATTCGATCAACGAACGCTCTGCTGTCTGCAAATCCCCAACCTGGGCGTCATGCAACGGGCTATAACTGTCGGCCGATGAAAAGGTTTCCACAACCGAGCCCGGATGCCGGATCGCACTTTCAGCCACGGGCCAATTTGCCGGCTCCTGGTCAAATCGTTGCCCGGTGGCCAGCATGGCTTTGATC
>JADGEP010000374.1 GCA_016744275.1 Candidatus Krumholzibacteriia bacterium
ACCCAGCATTTCGCGCAACTCCTGCGCCCGCTGCCGGTTCAGCATGTCGTTTTCGACAAAAGCCTTGTCGCTCGGATTGATTTTGCTGTTGATCCTCTTCATCGGTTCCTCTTTATGGGGTCTTGCAAATCCGAAGCCATCATTTCCGCGCTCGAGACTATAACCGTTACGCAAGGCGGGGTCCACACCCGGCATGACCGGACAGGGACCCCGCTTTTTTCGGCAAACACAACGTCAGGTCAGCCCGCCTTGCGCTCGGATTCTTTCTTCAATTTGTCATTGGCCATGATAGCGATCTCCACCCGGCGATTGGCCGTGCGGCCCGCAGCCGTAGTATTGTCGGCAACCGGTTGCTCTTCGCCGTAGCCCATGATGGTGCAACGGCTCATCGCAACACTTGCTCCGGACAGGTACACAGCGACCGAATTGGCCCGATTGCGGGACAGCGTCATGTTGTACTCACCGCTGCCGGTGGCGTCGGTGTGGCCTTCGATGAGAATTTCGGTGTCTTCGTATTTTTGCAGAATCTCGGCCAGATTCGTCAGATTGGTCTGAGCCTCGCCCTGCAATGACGATTCGTTCACATCGAACAGAATGCCCGAATCAAAAGTGATCTTGATGCCTTCGCCGATGCGCTCGACGGTTGCGCCATCCAGATCCCGCTGGATCTCTTCCGCCTGGTCGTCCATGTAGTCGCCGATCAAGCCGCCGGCCACGCCACCGATGGCAGCGCCGATGATGGCCCCGATGGCCGTATTGCCGGACTGATTGCCGATGGCACCACCGATGGCAGCTCCGCCGCCGGCACCCAGCAGCACACCCTTGTCCTGGGCGCTCATGCCACAACCCACCAAGGTCACCAGCATGGCAAGCAACAGAATACGTGCAAGAATCTTCATTTCATTTCTCCTTGATGGTTTTACAACCGATTTCGTGCGGCCGGTAGTATAAGACAATTTCTATCGGCACACCAACCCGATTCCGGCTCACGATTCCTCATCGCGATGCACCGTGTCTGGCGAGAATGCCGGCAAACAGACAGCGACGTACTCGGCCCCACCATTTTCAGGGCAACTGTAGCGGATCCATTCACCGGCGCGGGCGACGACAGCCTGGCCCTCGCGCACATCCATCACCCCATCTTCGTGTTCCACCCGCAACAGCCCCTTAAGCACGACGGTAATTTCTTCGAAGGCGGGGCGTTGGCCGGGCTCCAGCCAACCCTCGGGGGCCAGCATATGGGCCACACTCGCGTTTTCGTGGCCGGAATTCACCCGTCCGGCGTATTCCTTGATGATTTTGGGCTTGTTGCCGGCGGCCTCGATGACGGCCGGCGCAGCGATGAGTCTGGGCATGATCAGGTCCTCTCAGGGGATTTCAGGGGATTTCAGATTGGGATCGTCTTCCGCCAAACGGCCGGCCCCACGCGGGCACCGGTGCCATAGTAGCGGAAAATGAGAATCCGGATCAGGAGAATTTTTTGCCAAATGGGGATCGCATGTTGAAATGGGCCTGATCTCTGCCTAGGATTCAGCCATGAAAGTCATCATCGCCGAGAAGCCCTCCGTGGCCCGTGACATCGCCAAGGTCCTCAAAATCACGGCCAAAAAGAAGGGCCACATTGAGGGCCGAGGCTGTGCCGTGACCTGGGCTTTTGGCCATCTGGTGACCCTGCAGGAACCCAGCGAATACGACCCCGCCCTCAAACGCTGGGCTTTGAACACCCTGCCTTTTGTCCCGGAAGAATTCCAGCTCAAGCTGATTTCCAACCGCGGCGTCAGCGAGCAGTTCGAAACCATCAAATCACTCTGCGAACAAGCCACCGAGATCATATGCGCCACCGATGCGGGGCGAGAAGGCGAACTGATATTTCGCTACATCCTGGCGTTGAGTGGCTGTGAAGACAAACCCATCCGGCGGCTGTGGCTCAACTCCCTCACTCCTGAGGCCATACTCAGGGCCTTTAAGGATTTGAAAGATGGCCATGATTACGACCCCCTGTACGATGCGGCCCGTTGCCGCAGCGAGTCGGATTGGATCGTAGGCTTGAATTCGACCCGCTACTACACCGTCAGGCACGGCCGCATCGGTGGCGGCGGCGACCGGGTGTTGTGGACCATCGGCCGGGTGCAAACGCCGGTGCTGGCGATGATTGTCCAGCGCGACGATGCCATCGACCAATTCACGACCCAGCCCTTTTGGGAGTTGCGCACCAAATACCGCGATGTGGTTTTCAAATACAGCGGCAAGCGCAGCGAAAACCCCAAGCGTGCCCAGACTTTGCTCGAGAAAGTCGCTGGCCAGGAATTCGAAATCGCCGGGGTTGCAGCCAAGAAAAAAAAGGAACAGCCGCCGCAGCTGTTTGACCTGACTTCGTTGCAACGAGATCTCAACAAGCTGCACGGCCTGTCGGCGGCCGACACCCTGGCGGCCACCCAGAATCTCTACGAAGCAAAGCTTGTCACTTACCCCCGGACCGATTCGCGCTACCTGAGCCAGGACATGAAGCCCCGCGTGCCCGAAGTTCTCGAGAAGATCAAGGCATTCTGGCCCCAACCCGTGGCTCCGCTGAACTTAAAAAAGCTGCCCTTCACTAAGCGCATCGTCGACGACAAGAAGGTCACTGACCACCACGCCATCATGCCGACGGGCATGAAGCCGAACAACATCGGCGGCCACGAGCGCCTGGTTTACGAGGCCATCACCAGGCAATTCATAGCCGCGTTCCATCCGGTCTGCCTCAAGAACATCACCACTGTTGACGGCCTCAGCAACAAGGTCAAATTCCAGGCCAAAGGCACTCAGGTGTTGGAGCCGGGCTGGACCGCGTTGTTCCCCAAGAAGGCCAAGAAGAAAGATGAAGGCGACAGCCAGGACCTGCCCGAATTCACCAAGGGTGAACGCGGCCCCCACGAACCTTTTCTGCGGGAAGGAAAAACCAAACCGCCGAAGCATTTTTCCGAAAACTCTCTGCTGGGAGCCATGGAAGCAGCGGGCAAACTGGTCGACGACGACACCTTGCGCGAGGCCCTCAAGGAACGTGGCATCGGCACGCCGGCCACCCGGGCGGCCATCATCGAGACCCTGCTGCGGCGCAACTACATTCGGCGCGAAAAAAAGCAACTGCGCTGCACCGACATGGGGCGCTGCCTGATCGCCCTGATCCAGGACCCCTTGCTCAAATCACCTGAAATGACCGGTGAATGGGAAGAGAAACTGAAGCAGATCGAACGCAATGAATTGGCGGCCGACGATTTCATGCAGGGCATCGGGGGTTATATCCGGACCATGATCCGCAACAGCGCTGACCAGCGCCTGGATCACCGCCGCTGGGGCGATTGCCCGCTGTGCGGCCAAGAGGTGATCCGAGGTAAGCGTGCCTTCGGCTGTTCGGCCTGGAAAGAGGGCTGCCAGTATGTGCTTGAGCCTGAATACAAAGGCCTGGCGTTATCCAACCTGCAAATACGCACCCTGTTGCAACAACACATCTTACCACACCCTCTTAACGTGGAAGACGAACCACGGATATTTGTCTTGTCGACCCAGGGCGTGCCCATGGATCTGCGGTTGCCTTCGGCTGAGCGGCAGAGCAACGAAAAACAACGGTAGGCCTGGACGCTGACACCCTGACCGGACCTGCCGCGGCAATAGTGCGCACCGCGAACCCCGACCAAGGATATCCACCTGGGCCTGACCTCGATTCCCAGCATTCCCGGATCCCTGGCCATTGTTGATGGCTCCATCGAGACGGACAACCTGCAGGCGTCTATTCCTTCGTCAGGAATTTTGGCTGCTCCGGTGTTTGTCATCAATATGGC
>JADGEP010000375.1 GCA_016744275.1 Candidatus Krumholzibacteriia bacterium
GCACCACAGATACCCCACAAGTCATGCCGCCTATCCGGCCAAAAAACACCACACCCCATAGAAGGGATACATGGTTAAAGATACAGCCTAAACCCCACAAAACAAATTCAAAGCGCTTTAAAAAAAAGACCTGCCGCCTGGCAAGTCCTTGTCTCTCTTAAAGATCTGGAGCTGGTGTGCGGGGTCGAACCGCAGACCTTCTCATTACGAGTGAGATGCTCTACCAACTGAGCTACACCAGCTCCGGAATCAACGGTGGTGCCTGGGGGCGGAATCGAACCACCGACACCATGATTTTCAATCATGTGCTCTACCAACTGAGCTACCCAGGCACCGTTCCGACGCGAGGCACGCCTCGCGGGAGAGGGAATAAAACACGTCCGACAACGGATTGTCAAGCCGCAGGGAGCGTTTTTTCCTTCCGGCCGGTGAAGCACCGGCCGAAAGGAAGATATCGCATCACAAAGTGGGAATCAGTGGGCCGATTGATTGGCCAATTCCGTGATCGTGGTGACCACTTCGTCCAATTCGAAGGGCTTGTACATGCAGGCGTCGGCGCGCGACCAGGTGGCGATGAACTTTTCGCGATCCCGGGATTCGACCTTGCGCGCCGTCAGCAGCATGATCGGGAAGGCCGTGGCCTGGGGATCGTTCTCCATCCACTCTTTGAGCATCCGGCTCACTTCGTAGCCGTTGCAACCGGGCAGCATCACATCCAGGATCATGAAATCCGGGGGCATGCGCTTGGCTTTTTCCAGGCCTTCGAGCCCGTCGATGGCCGTGGCCACCTCGAAGCCCCGCCGCGTGAGACTGAACTCCAGGGTTTCCAGGATATCCGGCTCATCGTCCACCACCAGAACCCTCAAATTGCGCTCCATGTTCTTCGCCTCCAAATGTCCGGGACCCGCCCGGGAAAGTTGACTACTGTCTAAACGTTTCGACCCGATGGCCGGGAAATTGAATCTTTATCGGTCTCTGTTTCGCTCCAGGTGACGAATTGCCACTCGGGTCCAGCCCCATCCAGGCCGCACTCTTGCCCATATTCCGCCCAATTCCGGGCCCACTGCTCAGGTTCCGTCACCACCGTGGCGACCAGATCAGTCGCCAAAGTCACCATTTTCACGGCCCCACTGCCGGCCTGGTGCCGCAGAAAATCCGCGGCCAATTCCCGCACGGGAAAGGCGGGTTTCTCGCCCAACGCGCGCCCGTCCAGCACCGCCACCTGCCGCGCCCGTCCGTTGTCCGCGTTGTTCGCCATGGCCTTCAACTGGGCGGCGCCGTGCAGAAGCTCTTCGCTGCTCGGGTCCCGCGGCAATCGGATCCAAACGGTGGTGCCTTGTCCGGGTTCGCTCGCCAACCGGATGCGTCCACCATGGGCCTCGACCAGAGAGCGCGTGATGTGCAGCCCCAGGCCGGCGCCCGGAACGTGGCGACGCTGGCCACTTCCACCATTTTCCGCTCCCCGGAACCAAGGCTCAAATACCCGGTCCTGGTCTTCACGACTCATGCCCACACCGCTGTCTTCCACCACAAGGTTGAAGGCGTTCAGGGGCAAAAAGAGGGTTTCGGCCAGCTGCCAGGCCAGGCCTGGATCCGGCTGCGGCCGGGCCTCCAGCCATACCCTGACGAAGCCCCCGCCCTGGGTGTACTTGATGGAGTTGCCCACCACGTTGGTCAAAATTTGCACGACCTTGTCGGCATCCACGTGGGCCACCAATTCACTTGGCAAACCCGTGTAGTCCAGCCCCAGTCCTGCCTGGCGGGCCGCCGCCTCGAGCATCTGGACCGCTTCACGCAGAACGGGGCCCAGATCGGTTTCCCGGCGGTGCAGCACCATTTCTCCAACCTGAGTGCGCGAGATATCCAACAGATCACTGACCAGACGTTCGAGCCGGCTGATGTTGCGCATGGTCATGCCCAAAAAATGAGCCTGTTCTTCGCTGACCGGGCCGGTGTCGCCGGACAGCACCAAATTCAGGCTGCTTTTCATCGATGTCAGCGGGGTGCGCAATTCATGGCTGAGGGTGCTGACCGTTTCAGCCAGGTCATCATGCCCGCGTCCGGCGCCTTGCACTTCGCGCAGCGCCACCACCCGGGCAGGTTGATCAGGAATCACGGGGCCCAGACGCACTTCGAGACTGAGGGTGTCGGCATTGCCAGCCAGGATCTCGGTCTGCCGGCCGGCCGCCAGCAGGCGGGTCACCGAAGCGCTCAACCAGCGGCGGCTGGCCATATCCGATGCCCCCACCACTTCGCGCAGCAGGGTGCGGCAGGCGTTGTTCCACGAATGCACCTGTTCGCCTTCGACCAATGCCAGAGCCACCGGAGCGGTTTGCCAGGTGGGCGGCAGATCCCAGGCAGGGGCCGACTCGGCTGCCTCTACAGGGTTGGCAGCAGTTTCGGTCTCCTCCTCAGGGAGGAAAATTTTCCGCAGGAGATCAGGCACTTTTTTCCTTCAGCCACTTTGCCCCCTATCCTGCCAACACGACAAGATGTTACCAGAGAGCTAGTTAACGGTTGAGCGTTGCCAAATCGGAACGCCCTGTGGAAGGAATTTTGCAAAGGGTATGCCACTTGTGCCCGGGTACTGGGCGCCCCGGAGGGGGAAAGCCGTGGCGGGTCGCGGGAATCAGTCCTGGAATTTTTCGGACAGGAAAGCGCCGGTGGGCGACTGGGGGTTTTTGGCCACTTCTTCAGGTGTGCCCTGGGCCACGATCTTGCCGCCATGGCGGCCACCGCCGGGTCCGAGGTCGACCACCCAATCGGCCTGACTGATCAAGTCCAGATTGTGCTCGATCACCAGAACCGAATGCTTCTGCTCCACCAACTCGTGCAGGACTTTCACCAGCGCCCGGACGTCTTCGGCATGCAGACCGGTGGTGGGCTCATCCAGCAGATAGAGATTCTTCTTACCCGAAGGCATGGCCAATTCACGCGCCACCGTCAAACGCTGGCTCTCGCCGCCAGATAAAGTGGGCGCTGGTTGCCCCAGAGTCAGGTAACTGAGGCCCACCTTTTTCAACAGCCACAGGCGCTGGCTGATGGCCACCACGTCGCCGAAGAACTTCAGGGCCTCATCGATCGTCTGGTCCAGCACCTTGGCAATGTTCAGACCCTTGTATTTGACCTCCAGCGTACTGGGATTGAAGCGGCTGCCGCGGCAATCTTCGCAGGGCACGGTGATGTCGGCCATGAACTGCATCTCGACCCGATGATAGCCCATGCCCTGGCAGTTGGTGCAGCGCCCGCCGGCGGTATTAAAACTGAATCGGCCCGGTGTGTAGCCCCGCGCAATGGATTCCTTGGTGCTGGCGAACAAGTCCCGGATGGGCGACAGGATCTGCAAGTAGGTCGCCGGATTCGAACGGCTCGTTTTGCCGATGGGAGTCTGGTCCACCCGCACCACTTTGCCGACTCCGTGAGCGCCCTGGATGGAGGTGAACGGGAACGCCCGCCCCGAGCCGCCCACCGCCCGGGTGGTCAAGCCATCGTAAATGCATCCGTTCATCAGGCTGCTCTTGCCCGATCCCGAAATGCCCGTCAAAGCGACAAAGCACTGGAGCGGAATTTTCACATCAACTTCACGCAGGTTGTGCAACCGCGCGCCCTTGATCACCAACTGAGCCGTGCCGCGTTCGCGGCGGCCCCCTTTGCGATCGGGCTCAATTTCACCGCGCATGTGCCGGGCAGTCAGGGTGTCTCCGTCGGCCAACAACTTGGGCAACGATCCCTGGTACACGACGTGCCCACCGTTGGTGCCTGCCCCCGGGCCCAATTCCACAAAATGACTGGCCGCCTTGAGCACCGCCAGAT
>JADGEP010000376.1:0-2300 GCA_016744275.1 Candidatus Krumholzibacteriia bacterium
GCCTGGCGTAGTCTTTGTCGCCGTTCGTGGCACCGGTGGCGATGGCCACCGATTTGTTTCCCAGGCTGTTGCTGCGGGCTCGCCTGCGATCGTGGTGGAGAACGATTTTGCCGAAGACTTGCCTGACGGCGTGACTGTGGCGCGGTGCGCCAACACCCGTCCGGCACCTGCTCTCATTGCCCAAATTCTGCATGACAACCCCGATCGCGACTTGTGGACCGTGGCCATCACCGGCACCAATGGCAAGACGACCACCGCTTTTCTGGTGCAGGAAATGCTGCGGAATCTGCACGGCCCTTGCGGCCTTTTGGGAACCATCCGGTACGATGATGGTGCCGCAAGCCAGGACGCGCCGCTGACCACTCCCGGTGGGCCGGTGTTTTATGATTATCTGGCGCGCATGGTGGGCAACGGGTGCCGCAGCGTGGCCATGGAGTTGTCTTCCCACGCACTGGACCAGCAACGCACCGCCGGTTTGGGCCTGGATGTAGCGGTGATGACGAACCTCGGCCGCGATCACTTGGACTACCATGCCGACATGGACGACTACCTGGCAGCCAAGGCCCGCATCATGGATTTGTTGCGAGTTGGTGAATCCGGAGTGGGGACGGGGCTTTCGGGGGCTTTGTGTGTCAATGCGGGTGATGACCATCTGGCTCGGTTGGATACGGGCAACCACCGGGTGATTCGCTATTGCGCTGATCCGAACATTCCAGGTGCCGACTTGGCTGTGGTGGACGCGGAACTCTCGCTGACGGGGACGCGTTTGACGATCAGATGGCAAGGGCAAACATGGGACATCACCAGCCCGTTGGTGGGACGATTCAATGTCGAAAACCTGACGGCAGCCTTGGCCTGTGGGCTGGGCCTTGGCCTCGAACCCGAAGCTTGCACCCGCGCTCTGGCGGGCATCAACCAGGTGCCCGGGCGACTCGAGCGCATCGTATTGCCGGGTGGCGCCATCGCGGTGGTAGACTACGCCCACACCCATGACGCGTTGGCAGCGGTATTGACCGCCTGTGAAGAATTGACCGATGAAAGGCTTCTCTTGGTATTTGGCTGCGGTGGCGACCGCGACCGGGGCAAGCGCCCTTTGATGGCACAGGTCGCTGCTGAGGCCAGTGATTTGGTCTGGATCACGTCGGATAACCCTCGCAGCGAAGACCCGCAGGGGATTTGTGCCGATATCCTGGCTGGCTATGAGGCGGTATCGGGCCCACGCGCCGCCGGTTGCCGAGTCATTGTTGAGCGCACCGAGGCCATCGAAGCTGCTTTGATGGCTGCTCGCCAAGGCGACATCGTGGTCATTGCGGGCAAGGGTCACGAAGGCTACCAAATCGTGGGCGACAAAATTCTGAACCTGGATGACCGGCGCATCGTGCGCGATTGGGTTGGCCGCCAGGCACCTACAGATAAAGGAAACGCGTCATGACCAGTGCCAGCACATCAGGTGCCAATGGTCCCTCCTGGGGGTTTCCCCTGAGTAAAGCTGTGTCTCTTTTGGACACCGCGGGGTTGCTGGATGCGGTGCTGTTGCCGGGCTCTGATGGCCTGACCTTTCATGAACCATCCATGGTTGTTGCCTCTCTCAAGAACACATTTGCAGGTGCCCGGCTGGACTCACGCCTTTTGCAGGCGGGGGAGTTGTTCGTGGCTTTGCCAGGAGAAAATGTGCATGGCCGCCGGTTTGCTCCAGCATGGCTGCAGCAGGGCGGATGGGTTTTGACGGATGTAGCGGGCGGCAAAGAGCCTTTGTTGGGGGCTGCTGCCGCGAATTCGGGCGGCGTTCTTGTTTGCCCCAATCCCGAGGCCGCATTGGCTTTGTTGGCAACGACCTGGAGGCAAGGATTGGCAGTGCGGGTCGTTGGGGTGACGGGCACCAATGGCAAGACAACGACCAAGGATTTTTTGGCGGCGGCTTTGTCTGGCGCGGGACCGACCCACGCCACAGAGGGCAATTTCAACAATCATCTGGGCCTGCCGCTGACGCTGCTGGGCCTGCGTCCGGAGCACCGTTTTGCCGTGATTGAAATGGGGGCTTCGGCCGTAGGTGAAATTGACTACTTGGCTGCCTTGGCCCGCCCGGATGTCGGTGTGATCACCAACGCCTCACCGGCCCACCTGGCGGAATTTGGCTCCCTGGCCGGCATCATCACCGGCAAGGGAGAACTTCTGGAGCACCTGGGTTCGGACGGGTCGGCGATCCTGAATGTGGAGAGTCCCGGCTGGCCTCAGTGGTGGGATCGAGCGCAATGCCGGGTGGTTTCGTGCGGGCAAAAAACGGGCGACCATCAATGGGC
>JADGEP010000376.1:2310-3806 GCA_016744275.1 Candidatus Krumholzibacteriia bacterium
ATTGAAAACATCCCGGGCTTTCCCGATGGCGTCGTCGGCTTTGATTTCATCGACATGATGCGGAAGCAGGCCGAGAAATTCGGCACCCGCTATCAGAGTTCTTCCGTACAGACCCTCACGCCCCGTTCCGGCGGCGGCGCGACCCTGGTGCTGGACGAAGCGACCTGGCCAGTGCCTTTGCCAGGCCGCCACAATGCCGTCAACATGGCGATGGCGATCCTGGCCGGACGGGAGTTGGGCGCCACTGATGAGGAAATGCGACTGGGCCTGGACGCCTTTCGGGGCAGTCCGCACCGCGGTGTGAAGCTGGAAGTCAGCGGCCGTATTGTGCTGGATGATTCTTACAACGCCAACCCGGGCAGCATGATAGCTGCGGTGCAGACTTTGTTGGATCTCGGTGGGCAGTCGGATGAAGGGCGCACTTTTGCCGCCTTGGGCCACATGGCGGAAATGGGCGCCGACGCGGTGGAAATTCACCGCGAAACGGGCCGCGAATTGGGCGCCACGGGGCTGGATATCCTGGTGGCGGTTGGCACTCAGGCCCAGGCCCTGAGCGAAGGTTTTGACGCGGTGGGTGGCGGTGGCCATTATTGCGCGGCACAGGAAGAGGCGGCGCGCTGGCTGGCGTCCCGCAGCCGGCCCGGTGACCGCATCCTGGTCAAGGGTTCGCGCAGTGCGTCCATGGAAAATATTCTGCCCCTGCTGGCGATTGCCTGCCGGGAAAACGACGCAAACGATCAAAACCAGAGCTGAGGCTGGCGTCCATGTTTTACCATCTGCTGTATCCGTTGGCCGAGCACTACGCGCTGTTCAATGTCTTCAAGTACATCACCTTCCGGTCGGCCTACGCGACGGTGACAGCGCTGTTGATCTGCTTCATTTTTGGGGGCTGGGTCATCCGCAAACTGGAGACCTTGCAGATTGGCGAGACCATCGACAGCGACGGTCCGGAGCATCACCAGAAGAAGTCTGGCACCCCGACCATGGGCGGTGTGCTGGTCTTGACCGCCATCGTGATCCCCACCCTGCTGTGGGCCGATCTTTCCAACCGATTTGTCTTGTTGGCCCTGTTGGGCACCATCTGGATGGGCATCATTGGTTTCATCGACGACTATTTGAAGGTGGTCAAAAAACGCCCCAAGGGCATGATCGGCCGCTTCAAACTCGTGGGCCAGGTGAGTTACGGTTTGCTGCTGGGCAGCGTGCTGTACTTCGGCGGCGAAGGTGGCGCCCTGGTCACGCAAACCAGCGTTCCTTTTTTGAAAGACGTGCTGATCAACTGGGGCTGGTTCTACATCCCGCTGGTGGTGTTGGTGGTCACCGGCACCAGCAATGCGGTCAATCTTTCGGATGGATTGGACGGCCTCGCCATCGGTCTCAGCTCTCTGGCCTTCGCCGGTTATGCCGTCATTTCATACCTGACGGGGCACGCGGTTTTTGCCGACTACCTGAATCTGCTCAACTTGCCGGAGGCCGGCGAACTGACGGTGTACTGC
>JADGEP010000377.1 GCA_016744275.1 Candidatus Krumholzibacteriia bacterium
CGGCAAGCGCAGCCACATCTTTTTCCTCAAAGGAGAAGACGCCAAGAATGGCGCGCCCATCGACCTGATGATCGACTTGGACACCGACGTGCCCACCCGTCCCTGGGGCGGCATGGAAGAAGTCGCTGTTTCGCCGGATGCTTCGGAGATCATCTTCACGGCCAAGATCCTGCCCGGCAGCGAGCCCGCCTGGAGCACCGACTACGACTTGTACGCTGCACCCATCGACGGCAGCGGCAATATTCGCTGCCTGACCGAGGCCAACCATGCCTGGGATACCGAGCCCGTGTTCACGCCCGACGGCAAGACGCTGTGCTATCTGGCCATGGACCGCCCCGGCTTTGAGGCCGACCGCTTCCACATCGAAATGATGAACTGGGAGACCGGCGAGAGCCGCCGCCTGGACTTCATGTACGACGGCCTGGCCCTGACGGCCCACGGCTTGAAATTCAGCGGCAACGGCAAGACCATTTACGCCACGGCAGGCTACCTGGGCCAGCGCTCGCTGTTCAAGATGGATGTGAAATCCGGCAAGGTGACGATGGTCAACAAAATGGGACGCCACAGCAGCGTCAGCCTGATGAGCGGCGCCTTGTTATTTGGTCACCAGAGCCTGAGCGGGCCCACCGAGCTGTTCACGATCAAGCCCAACGGCAAAAGCATGACGCAGATCACGGACTTCAACGGCGACAAACTGGCCGCCACCCTGATGGGCGAGCACGAGCAGTTCACCTTTGCCGGTTGGAATGATGAGACCGTGCACGCCTACGTCGTCAAGCCCTACGACTGGACGGCTGAAAAAGCCGCCGCGGGTCAGACTTGGCCGGTGGCCTTCCTGGTTCATGGCGGCCCCCAAGGCAGCTTCGGCAATGACTTCCATTACCGCTGGAACCCCCAGGCCTATGTGGGCGCCGGTTTCACCACCGTGGCGGTCGACTTCCACGGCTCGACCGGTTATGGCCAGGAATTCACCGACGCCATCAGCGGCCACTGGGGCGATCGCCCTCTGGAGGATCTGGAAAAAGGTCTGGCCGCGGCACTGGAGAATTACAAATGGATGGACAGCGATCGTATCGTCGCTGCGGGCGCCAGCTACGGCGGCTACATGATCAACTGGATGCATGGCCAGGAATTCTCGCGCAACTTCAAGGCCTTCGTCAATCATGACGGCAACCTGGACGAACGCATGGCCTACTACGACACCGAAGAGCTGTGGTTCCCCGAGTGGGAACACGGCGGCACGCCCTGGTCTGACAATTCGGGCTTCGGCAAACACAACCCGGTCGAATTTGTGCAAAACTGGCATGTGCCCACCCTGGTGGTGCACGGCGCGTTGGATTACCGCGTGGTCGACACCCAGGGCATGAGCACGTTCACGGCCTTGCGCCGCCAGGGTGTCCCAGCCCGGCTGTTGTATTTCCCGGATGAGAACCACTGGGTGCTGAAGGCCCAGAATTCCATCCAGTGGCACAACGAAGTCATGGCGTGGATCACACGCTGGACGAATTAGGAGGACGCGCCATGGGACCGATTCTCAAACGCATTGGGCTGGGCATTGGCCTGGCCACACTGGTCGTCATTGCCGTGGGCTTCATGTTGCCTTCGCAGTACACCGTGAGCCGCACCATGAACATCAGCGCCAGTCCGGATCACATCCACACCTTCGTGGGCGATCTGGAAAAATGGCCCGACTGGACACCGTGGGTGAAGTCCGACCCCACGATCAAGATCACCTTTGGCGACTTGACCACCGGCGTGGGCGCGCACCAATCCTGGGCCGGCGACAGCGGTGGCGGCGAGCTGACCTTCACCCGTACCAATCCCGCCTCGGGCATCGGCTACGACATGTCCTTCGAGGAAGGCAAGCACCCTTCCCAGGGCACTATGGCGTACAAGGCCACTGGTGATTCGACCGAAGTGACCTGGACCATGATCGGTGACAATGGCGCCAACCCCTTCAATCGTGTTTTTGGCTTGATGATGGATCCCATGATCGGCCCCATGTTTGAAGACGGACTGAATCGCCTGAAATTGATCGCCGAAAAAGAGACCGGCACCGAGCCCGGGCTCTAGTCAGAGAACCATCATCGGGGGCCGTGCAATAGCCGGCCCCCTTTTTTTCAGCCTGTCAGGAGCCCCGATGTTGTCCTCAAAAACCGTACTGATCACCGGCGCCAGTGCTGGCATCGGCACCGCCTGTGCCCACAGTTTTGCCCGCGAGGGCGCCCGCCTCATCCTGGCCGCCCGCCGCAAGGACCGACTGGAAAAACTGGCCGCAGAACTGAAGGCCGAATACGGAACGGTAACCCATTTGGTGGAACTCGATGTGCGCAACCGGGTGGCCGTCAACACAGCCATTGAAGGCTTGGCTCCGGAATGGTCGGCCATTGATGTGTTGATCAACAACGCGGGCCTCAGTCGCGGGCTGGATAAAGTGCAGGAAGGCGAGTTCCTGGATTGGGACGAGATGATCGACACCAATGTGAAGGGCCTGCTGTGGGTCAGCCGCGCGGTCTTGCCCGGCATGGTTGCTCGCGACCTCGGTCATGTCATCAATATCGGCAGCGTGGCCGGACGCCAAGTGTATCCGGGCGGCAATGTCTACTGCGCCACCAAGCATGCCGTGGGCGCCATCACCCAGGGCCTGCGCCTGGACCTGCTGGGCACCCGAGTGAAGGCCTCGTCAGTGGACCCCGGCCTGGTGGAAACCGAATTCAGCGAGGTGCGGTTCCGCGGCGATACCGAGCGTGCCGGTCAGACATACACCAACTTTCCGCCCCTACGGGCCGCAGATATCGCTGAAGCGGTGCTTTTCTGCGCCTCCCGCCCGCCCCACGTCAACGTGCAGGACATGCTGATCATGCCTCAGGATCAAGCCGCGGTATTCGCCTCTCACCCCCGAGGCATAGAGTAAACCCCTAGTCAGCAGTGAGTTATCGGGCGCTCAGCGGAGCGCCCGTTTTAGTATTCTGATTTACGTGTTCATTTCTAAAGTTCTCTAATGATTGCCCGATTAATTGTTTATCGAAAGGCTTCTCAGGTAGGAGCCAACAGTGAACCTCTCCTTCCTGACAGCCGGATGGGCGGGGAGCCCATCATACCGAAAGGGACCGGATCATGACGCGCATTCAGACAAACCGTGACGGTTTCACGCTCATTGAGATCGTGATTGCCGTAGCCATCGTGGCTATCTTCGCCGCGGCCCTCAGCCCCATGGTTTTCCGCCATCTGGAAGACGCCAAGCTGACCAAGGCCCAGAACGAATCAGAAATCGTCGCCTCGGCGATGCTCAGCTATTATAAAGACACTGGCGGTTGGCCGTACACCAACGCCGATGGCCCCAGTGGCAATAGCATTACCCGAGTTGCCACCTCGACCACATTGGCAACCGGTGCTGGCGCTGGTGCCGGCGCCAGTGCGTCCAATTGGGGAACTTACGGCACGCTCAAACAAATGGGTGACTACCTGTACTACAACAACCCGGACTCCGATTCTTCAGCAACAGGCGTGAACGCGGACCAGGCTTCTCAGGATTGGCCCACCACCGGGCGCGGCGCCTGGCGCGGCCCCTACGTGGACCAATACTCGTTCAACGACCCGTGGGGCAAGGCCTACGTCGTGAACATGCGCTATGCTCCGGGTGGCAGCTATACTGGCGTAGTCCGCCACAAGGTGTTTGTGCTCAGCGCTGGCCCCAATGGCACCTGGGAAACCGCCTTTTCCGACGCCACCAGCGAAGAGATTCTTGGTGACGACATTGGCAGCGTGATCACGGTTCGTTAGCCCCCCATCGTTGGCTATGCCA
>JADGEP010000378.1 GCA_016744275.1 Candidatus Krumholzibacteriia bacterium
GCAATAGACTTGGCGCGGGCCTTGGTCTTGGTTTTGGCTTTGGCTTTGGACTTCGCCTTCACGGGCTTGGCGGACTTCGCCTTGGCGGCCTTGGCCTTGACGGAATTGGCGGGCTTGGCTTTGACGGCCTTGGCCTTCACAGCTTTCGAAGCGGCTGCCACTACCGTGGACTTGGCGGTGGTCTTTTTGGTGGTCTTGGTGGTTGCCTTGGCCATGTATTCTTCCTCCTGAACTCCGGTTATCGAGATTCCCGAAATTGTCAAATTCTCAGTTTTCGGTCATCCCCCGGGCTCTGTTTCCCGCTTATTGGGGTCGTCTATTTGTATTCCCTATTACAATTCCCGTACCACCCTTCACAAAATCGGGATTTTCAACCCTGCTTTTATATCCTATTGCTAGGCAACGGCTTAAAATCGGACAAAAATCGTTTATTTACGAACAGACAATCATTATCGACAACCTTTTGACATTTTGTCAAAAGCACTCCTGTGGCCCGGGTCACATTGTCAAATATATTTCTCGTTTTTTGTCATCAAGCCCGAGGTTGATTTTAGATCCCGTGTGATTCACGATACCGGGCAGAACAAGCACACATCCCTTCACTGAATTCCCCACTGGAGAAGTGCCCATGGCAGATACCGGCCGCGCCCAATCCCCGATCCTGTCCCTCGCCAAAGGCCTCAGCGGTCTGGCGGTCGCGGCAGTGCTCGGCTTGACCGCGGTGCTGGCCTGGCACAGCTTGACCGATTTGGACATCTGGTTCCACCTCCGCGCCGGCCAAGACCTCCTCCAGGGCGGCGGATTCGCCCAGACAAACACCTATTCTTTTGCCGATCCGGACCACGTCTGGCTGAACCACGAGTGGCTCTACCAGATTCTGACGGCTTGGACAGCTCCGGCAACCCCGTTACTACAAGAGCAGGGCTTCCAGGGTTGGAACCTGATGCGTCTGGCGATGATAATGCTGCTTGTCGCGGTACTGATCCTGGGAGACGGCACCTGGCAGCGCCTGAAGCGCCGGCGCGCTCCCTTAGGTACAGCCCTGGTCGCGCTGGTTGTCCTGTCTGGCCTGCTGCTCTTGTGGCCCCGGTTTAACCTGCGGCCAGAACTGCTGTCATACCTGCTTCTTATCCTGGTCGTGCGCGGCGCCGAGAAGTTCTACCGGCGCCCTGTACCGCTGCAACTCTGGCGAGACCGGACTCTTTGGCAACTGTTTGCCCTCATTCTTATCTGGGCCCAATGCCACGGGTTTGCCGTCATAGGCGCGGTGGTCCTGCTCATTGCAGCCTTGTTGCGCCCATTGGACTCCGAGTCCATTGGCAACCGGTGGCAACCGATGGCCATCTGGGCACCGGTTCTGCTGGGCCTGATAGCACTCATATTGACTCCGAACCTGTGGCGGGGACTTGTATTTCCCATCCGGGCTCTGGGGCAACTGACGAGCGAAACCGCAGATCTCAGTCAAACCGTATCAGAGCTTGTGCCTTTGTTGGAGACACGCAATTCCCTGAATCTGACTTTGTTGGGCTTCAAGCTCAGCCTGGTGTGGGGCGCACTCTTCGCGGTTTTGGGCTGGGGTCGCGTCAGTGTCTTGCGGGTGGTTCTGTTTGCCCTGACCGCAGCTGCGGCCCTCGCCAGCCAGCGCAGCATTGCTTTGTACGGCTTGGCGTTTATCCTGCTCCACCTTGGTACCCATGGTGGCTGGCCGGCTCCCTGGATTCGGCAGCGGCTTCCAATCCCAGCCCTCACGTCCAAACAACAAGCCTGGTGCGCCCTGGGCCTGGCCATGCTGGTCTGCGGTGCGGTGGGATGGGCAATCCCGCAGGTTTTGGCCAACGATTTTTACCTCAATGAAGGCGTGGGCCGTCGGTTTGGCACTGGTGCCACTCCGGCAACCTACCCTTTGGCCGCAGCGGCGGCGCTGCAGCGTGCTGATGCTCCCGACGCATTTGCCAATCTGGACGCAGCCGCCTACCTGCTCGGGACCACAGACTCTCGTCTGTTCATTGACGGCCGCACCGAAGCCTATCCCAAAGAACGATGGGCCCAATACGGACAACTGCGAGCAGGCGGCCCGCAGGCCATGAATTTGTTGGTGAGCAGTAGAGTCCCCGCTGTTGTCCTGGCACTCAGCAGTGGCGCCTTCAAGCCCCTGGCCCACGACCTGATGACCAGTGACCGGTGGCATCCGATTGCCGCCGATGGTGGCGGCGTATTGTTTATGTTGGGTCAGTTTACCGATTCGCACAATGATCGCCAGGTTTTGACATCGGGAGCCGAACAGCTATTGGCCAAGCAACTTTCCGACAAGACCCGCCATGCCGACCGGTGTCTTGCCGCCGCCGACCTGTTTCAACTGGCCGGCAATACTGACGCGGCTCGCAGTGCCCTGTTGGTGGGCCTGCAAAGCCGTCCGGAGCATCCGAATTTGAATCACAATCTTGGCAATCTCTTGTTGGCCGAGGGAGAATTCGCGAAAGCCCAGCTCCATTTCGAGCGGGCTTTACAAGCCAATGGACGCCTGGCCGGATCGGCTATGAATGCCGGAGTATGCCAATTGCGCCAGCAGCACCCCGAAGCCGCCGTGACAAGCTTCCGCCGCGCCTTGAAGATTGACCCCACTCAGCTGGGAGGCTGGGTGAATCTGGCGGTGGCATTGCGGGGATTGGGGCAGCACCAGGAAGCGATCAGTGCGCTTGAAAAAGCACTGGCCCTGCAGCCGAACAATGCGCGGCTGCAAGGCCAGTTGAATCAATGGCGACGTGTGGCGCCTTGAGCGGTGCTGCCACATGGCTGCCGGCTAGTACTTGACCTCCACCGTATAGGTCAACACGGTCTCGCCTTTGGCCGCGACGGGCACGTCGTACACCAAAGTCGACGCATCGAGCTTGCGGTGTTTCAAGGACTCGGAAACGACTTCCCAATATCCACCCACTGCCTCCACCACTTCGATGGTCACACCTTCGGTCTTGTGATTGCGCAAGGTGATCTCGAAGGTGTGGCGGTACAGATTGTCGGCCAGTCTTCGGCTTTCACGGCGCACCCGTTCGGCCACAATATCGAAGGCCGATCCGACCTTCAGCTCAACCTTTTCGTCACTCGGCGTGTGGTCAATGCGGTCTTCACCGAGCAGTTGCCGGGAGCCGGCCGCAGATTTGCCGTAGACGCGGAATACTCCGGCAGGCAAGGCCATGCCCAGGTTGTTCTCTTCGCTGTTTTCAAAACGATAGCTGACGTCGACCTTCGAGTTGTCTTTCAGCAATCCCGTGCCCCGGTAAAAATGCTGCCGCCCAGACAGGCGGTAGATCCTGGTGACATCCACCCCGTCGGCCTCGAACAATGAGATCTGTTTGGTCTGGTTGTCTTTCAGGGTTGTCGGGCGTTGCAACGTGTACAAGTGATAATCGTAGAGACTCTCTTCGCGGAACCCTGAGTCGGCGCTGGATTTGGCCACGGCGGCATATTCCATCATCACCCCTCGCTCGGGTCGGGCCTGATTCACGTCTCCGGCCACCAGGAGAAGGTTCGCACCCGCGAAAGTGGCCCCGCAGCGATTGTCCACCGAGACCCAGGCCTGCAATCCTGCCCGTTCTCCTTTTTCGTCCAACTGCAAGACGTAGTCCGCATTCCAGGAGATGCCATGGGTCAAGTAAGAGGTTTCGATTTCGACCTGGCCGGCACGACGCGTTTCCGCCGACCAGACCAGAGTCGGCCGGGCCCTGAGGTTGGCCGGCAGGCTCGGCAATGCCAAACGCCCTGGCACTTCGAACAAAATCTCGCCGTCGACTTCGTAGACC